>JAQVDG010000003.1 GCA_028698395.1 Weeksellaceae bacterium | reverse complement strand
TTCAGTTGAAAGATTTAAAAAGATTGAAAATTGAAATTAGTTTAGCAGAAAATGAACAACAAAAAATAGCCAACTTCTTATCTTCAATCGACTCAAAAATTGATATTGAAAATCAGATTTTACAAAAATTGGAAGAACAAAAAAAATACTTTTTAGCCAATATGTTTATATAAAAAGATTTTGCAGAAAATACTTTTTCTGTTGTTCTAATAACTCCAATATTTTCTTTTCAGTTTCGATTTTATCGGAAATTTTAGAAAGAAACCCTGCGATTTTGGTTTGTTCTTCTTTGCAAGGAATAGAAATATTCATTTTTATTAAACTTTCATAACTTAAAGTATTTCTGACACTTCCCTCAAAAGAATTGTTCATTTGTCGTATAAACTCAATAGTTTTAAACCAATACCATAGAAATTCATCTTTCAAAAAAATATTATTAGCTTTAAAACTAATATACAATGGGCTTATTACAGAAATTTCTTCATCTTTTTTATAAGCCAATGAACCCACATTGATACGAGAGGGATTATATGCAAAAAATCCTTTTTCAATTATATAATAGTTTGAAGTATTGTTACTTGCAACTCTTCTGTCTTCAAACATTTCTTCCTGATTAATAAACCCATATTTGTTACTAACACTTTGAACCGTAGAATATTTTTGGTTTTTATTCTTGTTGGAATTTTTTATCAAAACTTCTCCCAATGTCTTTCTCTTCCATTCATCGGTAAATTCTTTAAAACGTAATTTTTGAGTAAAAAGTTTTTGGCTCATACCTTTCATTAAGGACTCTAAACTTTCAATTATTTTCCTTTGGGTTTGAAGTTTTTCATCAAGTAAACTTAAAAAAGAAGATATCTTTTTTTGTTCTTCAATATTTGGTATAGAACATTTTTTTCTATGAACATCGTTTCTGTTTAATGTTGGAACTCCTGAACCTGTTGAAAATTGTTCAATATTTATAGTTTGATATAGATAATAAATAAATTTTGGAATATTGCCACAAAAATCTGTAACCCATAAAGATGTATTATGTGGCCAATACTCACCATTTTCAATGAAAGTAAATTTTCCAATTGTTCCCGAACGTCCTGTTACTAATCCGGGAGCTTTGCTTTTGGATTGATTATGAAATTTTAAAATTCCATTGCTGTAAACTATGGGAATATTTCCCGCTACAATACTTTGTTTTGGTAAATCAAAACCTCTTTGAAGAGGAGAAATATTTCCCAACTTCTTCGCTTCCCAATCTCCTGCAAACTCGGGAAATCGTAGTTTGGGGATTTTTTGTGATGTGTTTGGAACAATCCATTCCTTTAATCTCTATCCATCATCTTAAATGTCAAATTATTTCTGCTGATTGGATTAAGGATAATTTTCAATTATGAAATTTATCCTTATCCCAATTTTTCGGGTTACTTTCAATATAGGTTTGTATGCGTTCAAACGATTCCGAATTACGAATAATATGGTCGTGAAATCGGGATTGCCAACCAAAATCTGCGTGGATTTGTCGTGCAAATTTTGATACAACTGATTTATACGAACGAATAATGGTAGAAATCGTTCCCGATTTTGGGGATATTTTTGACATTTGTTCGTTTTTTTCGGTATCGGTGGTGGTAGAGACGTTGCAATGCAACGTCTCTACGGATACGGGAACGGTTGTATCGGTATCAACATGATTTATTTTATCAATAATCAAAATTCCGTGAACGTGATTAGGCATTATCACAAAATTTCCCAATCCCACAAACGGAAAATGATTAGGAATTTCCAACCAAAATTTTTCTGCTAATTGTCCGATTTCGTTTAATTGCATTTCATTATTGACAATTTTTCCAAAAAAATGTACACGATTTTGGGTACATATCGTGATGAAATACGCACCATTTTGCCCATAATCATACCCCTGCAATCGTGCAGACGGAATACGGTATTTATTTTGGAATTTATCGGACATTACTTCTGTTTAATTTTCGTTGTCGAAAAATATTTAGGGTTTCTTTTTTCCTTTCAGTAATTTTTTCTCATCACTGTCCAACTTACGTTGTAGTTTTTTGACATCTTCTGCAGGAGGTAGATTTTCGGGTACAATCCCTCGTTTGGTAAGCATATCCCGAACTGCTTGATTATTATCAACATGCTCTTTTTCTATTTTGTTTTGACCTTTTAAATCTTTACTTTGTACATTAAGCCCAGTCATTTCAGCTGCCAAATCTTTGGCTTTAATACTGATTGTTGGAAGAAAATCAGCAACAGGTCTGCTATCGGGAACACCCATTTTCTTTTTGAGCATTTGCGTGTTCAGTCGAAATAAGGCTTGATCACCTTTACTTCTTATAATTCCAAACCCTTTACTGTCTACACCTCGTTCATATAAAATACCCGAAAGTTGTTTTTCGGTTTGGCTCAGTTTTTCTCTTGCTTTTACTCTTTCATATTCTAAAAGTCTTTGCTCCACCAATTCTGCTCTACGAGTTTGTACTGCAAAATAGTTTTGTGCAAAAGCAATTTCTTGTTTTCGGCTATCTCCGTTTTGTGCTACCAGATAACACGCATAACGAGTCAACAAAATGTCATCTATCTCATCTTTAGCACCTTTCCCTTTTGTTATCATCTTCCTGACGTCAGGAAAATGATAGGCAACTTCTTCACCTGCATTTTTACAGGCATCTTTTGCTTTTTGGATTACCTTTTCAAAATTTTCCCATTTACTGTATCCCAATAAAGATTGTAAATCACGTGCACTCCAGCATTCCACTCCTTCTAATTCTGCAGCTACATTTTCAAACTGTTCAAATAATTGTTTTATTTCTTCCGATTTCATATTCTTAAATTTTAAACTTAAAAGACTAATCCCAATTCCTTGAAATACCCTTCAATTTCAGAATCCAATTCTGCACGTTTCGCTTCCAACGATTTGATTTCCTGCATTACCGCCTGAATGTCGATTTCTTCCTCTTCCTCAAAAGTGTCTACATATCTTGGAATATTCAGATTATAGTCGTTTTCGGCTACTTCTTGTAAAGTTGCTAAATGACTAAATTTTTCAATCGATGTCCGGTTACGATAAGTCTCCACAATCTTGGCGATGTGTTCATCTCGCAACATATTTTGATTTTTGACTTTCTCAAACTCCTTGCTGGCATCGATAAATAAAATATGGTCAGCGTCTTCTTTACATTTTTTGAATACCAAAATACAAGTCGGAATACTGGTTCCGTAAAAAATATTGGCAGGCAAACCAATCACGGCATCCAAATAATTTTTCTGTTCAATTAAAAACTTGCGAATGTGCAACTCTGCTGCTCCACGAAATAAAACACCATGTGGCAGTACAATTGCCATAGTTCCATTTTCCGATAAATGATGAATCATGTGTTGTACGAAAGCAAAATCGGCTTTGCTTGCCGGAGCTAATTTTCCATATTGACTAAAACGGTCATCACTCAAAAATAAGGGATTTGCACTCCATTTTGCCGAAAAAGGTGGATTTGCTACGATTGCTTCAAATGGTAAATTATCCAAATGTTGCGGATGTTCCAATGTATCTTCTTGCTTGATGTCAAATTTCAAATAATGAACACCGTGCAAAATCATGTTCATTCGTGCCAAATTATAAGTCGTACGATTCATTTCCTGACCATAAAACAGAGCAACATCTTTCACTTCTCTTGCCACACGTAATAGTAAAGAACCCGAACCACAAGTTGGGTCATAAACTGATTTTAATCTGCTTTTTCCTGTGGTAACGATTTTTGCTAAAATTTTAGAAACTTCCTGAGGCGTATAGAATTCACCGGCTTTTTTTCCCGCTCCGCTGGCAAATTGCCCAATTAAATATTCATAAGCATCTCCTAAAACATCTAATTCGGTATCATCGAGTTTAAAATCAATTTCATCCAAATGTAACAGAACTTTTGCAATTAATTTGTTTCTATCTTCAACTGTTCTTCCCAATTTGGTACTGTTTAAATCCATATCCTCAAATAGGCTATCAAAGTCTTCCTCACTTTCCGTTCCCATTGTACTCAATTGGATATTGGTCAAAATCTTTTGCAAATCCTCTATAATGAAAGTATTATTATCGCCATTTCCTCTTTTGGCGATTTCGCTAAATAATTCAGATGGTTTTAAAAAATATCCTAAATATTCTAACGACTCTTCTTTAATCGCCTCTATATATCCCTGTCCTTCGGGAGTGTCTTCGGGAATGTTCTTGAATTGGATAGTATCTTTTTCTAAAATAGAATTGGCATAAATTTCCATTTTTTCAGCCAAATATTTATAAAAAATAAATCCCAAAATATAATCTCGGAATTCATCCGCATTCATTTTCCCACGCAATGTATTGGCAATATTCCAAAGCTGTTGCTCTAAAATTCTTTTTTGTTCTTCTGACATTAAAATAAGTTTTTTAACATTAAGGATTTCTTATCCTTAATCGAATCCACTAAAATAGGGAAAATTTTAGTTCAAAAACCAGGGTAAATCATCTTATTCTTTTTTTGAACTTCTTTTTAAATTTTTGATTACTTTTGAAATGCTTATTTTTCATTTAAAATCTAATCATTTTTTATGCTTCAAATACAAAACCTGTCTTTATGTTTTAATCAACATCAAGTGTTGAACAAAGTAAATTTCTCAATCAAAAAAGGAGAAATTATAGGAATTGTAGGGGAATCAGGTAGCGGAAAATCTGTAAGTTCTTTGGCGATAATGGGTTTATTGACTCCAAATGCCGAAATATCTAAAAAAAGTAAAATTTTATTTGAAAATAATGGCCAACAAACGGATTTACTCCAATTATCACGGGAAGAACACCGAAAATTCAGAGGAAAAGAAATCGCCATGATTTTCCAAGAGCCTATGACCTCACTCAATCCGAGTATTCGGTGTGGAATTCAAGTAGAAGAAGCACTCCTTTTACATTTTAAATTATCAAAAAAAGACGCTAAAACCCGAGTGTTGGAATTGTTTAAAAAAGTACTTTTACCCCATCCTGAACGAATATATCAAGCTTATCCACACGAACTTTCCGGTGGTCAACGTCAAAGAGTTATGATTGCAATGGCCATCAGTTGTGAGCCTAAAATTTTAATTGCCGACGAGCCAACCACAGCTTTGGACGTAACTGTTCAGCGTGCAATTTTAGAGTTGATTAAAAAATTACAACAAGAAAGCGATATGAGTTGTATTTTCATTTCGCATGATTTGGGTGTAATTGCCGAAATCTGCGATGAAGTAGTGGTAATGTACAAAGGTGAAATTGTGGAAAAAGGAAAAGTAAATGAAATTTTTCATCATCCAAAAGAAAATTATACCAAAGGACTGATTGCCTGCCGTCCGCGATTGGAAATCCGCTACAAAAAACTCCCAACCGTTAACGATTATTTAAAAAATGAGAAGTATGAAGCTGAAATTTATTCTTCGGCTGAACGAAATGAATTCCATCAAAAAATTTACCAACAAAATCCGATTTTAGAAGTAAAAAATTTATCAAAATATTTTTATTCTGCTCCTTCCTTATTTCAAAAAGAAAAAATCTCAGTTAAAGCAGTAGATTCTATGAATTTTAAAGTCTATCCGGGTGAAACTTTGGGTTTAGTAGGCGAATCGGGAAGTGGAAAAACGACTTTAAGTCGGGCTGTTTTATTACTTGAAAAACCAACAGCCGGCGAAATCTTTTATCAGGGAAAAGACATTACCCAATTGAATTCATCTGAAATTCGGAAGTTGAGAAAAGAAATTCAAATCATTTTCCAGGATCCTTATTCGAGCTTGAATCCTAAAATGACGGTAAGTGAAATTCTAACTACGCCTATGAAGGTTCATTCCATCGGAAAAAATCAAAAAGAAAGAATTCAGAAAGCAATTGAATTAATAGAAAAAGTAGGCTTACAAGCTTCTGATTTACAAAAGTATCCACACGAATTTTCGGGAGGTCAACGGCAAAGAATCGGAATCGCCCGGGCTTTGTCAGTTCAACCTAAATTTATAATTTGCGACGAGAGCGTTTCGGCTTTAGATGTTTCGGTTCAGGCTCAGGTTTTAAATCTATTGAATGATTTAAAAGCTGAATTCGGATTGACCTATATTTTCATTTCGCACGATTTGGCAGTCGTAAAATACATGAGCGACCAATTATTGGTGATGCAACACGGAAAACAAATGGAATTGAATGATGCCGACCTTGTTTATGCCCATCCTGAAACTTCTTATACCCGGGAATTGATTGCTGCCATTCCTAAATTATAAAATACGGCATACAAGAAACTTAAAATTACTCCGTTTATTACATTAATTGCTATTTTTGCCCAATGACAAAAAAATATATATGGTTATTTTTCTTATTAAGTGCTTTTCTTAACGCACAAGAAGGACAACGGGTATATGAATTTGTCAATATTACCACCTCACCACGACAAGCCGCATTAGGAGGAAATGCACAATCCATGTGGGATTCCGACCCTAACATGTCGTATTGGAATCCGGCTATGGTCAGCGAATATTCACATGGACAAGTCGGATTAAATTACGTTAGTTATTTGGCGGGTGTTGCATTTGGAACTGTTTCGGGAGTTTACCAAATAGGCGATTACGATTTTCTTTCACTTCATGGGCAATTTGTTGATTACGGTGATTTTAGAGGATATGATGAATACGACCAGTTTACGGGAAATTTCACAGCAAAAGATGCGGCGGTTTCCGTCGGTTATGCCAGAAAGCTAAGTGATTTTTTTACTGTTGGAGCCAGCGTAAAATACATTAATTCCCGAATAGAGTCGTATGGTTCTCAGGCAGTTGCAACAGACGTTGGAGTAGTTTATCACGATGAAGAAATACAAACCAGTGCTTCTTTGGTCGTTCGGAATTTAGGATTTCAATTGGAAACCTATGCCGGAACCAAAGAAAAAATGCCACTTCAGGTAAATTTAGGCATTTCACACCGATTGGAATACGTTCCTTTGGAAGTTAGCCTGACTTTTCATGATTTACAAAAATTCGATATATCGAAACCCACGAATGAAAGTGGTCAAAAAACACAATTCGGACGAAAAATAATGGATCATGTTTCCATTGGAGGTGAACTTTTCCCCAATCAAGGATTTAACATTCGTCTGGGGTATAACTTCAAACGCGGAAATGAATTGCGCTTAGACGGAGTAAGAACTTTTTCCGGTTTAACCTATGGATTCGGAATTCGGATTCATGCTTTTCGATTTGATTTTGCGCATGCCAATTACTACGAAGGAGCAAATTCCAATCACTTTGGACTTGTCATTAATCTGGACCGACTCATTCAAGGACGGAATTATTGGCGCACCAATCCGTATTATTAATTGAAACCACTACCTTTGTTATATGAGTAATTTAATCATTGCTATTGACGGACATTCTTCCACTGGAAAAAGTACTTTGGCTAAACTTCTTGCCAAAAAGTTAGGCTACACTCATATAGATAGCGGCGCAATGTACAGAGCTATAACGCTTTATGCTCTTAAAAATCATTTGATTCAAGAAGATGAAATTCAGGTAGAAACATTATTGGAACAATTGGATTCAATTGATATTTATTTTAAATTCAATTCCGAACAAAGGAAAAATGAAATTTTCTTAAACGGAAAAAATGTAGAAGAAGAAATTCGGGATATGTACGTTTCTTCCAAAGTCAGTTTGATAGCAAAAATTCCTGAAATTCGTGATTTTGCCGTGAAATTACAGCGAAAAATGGCAAAAAAAGGTGGAATTGTCATGGATGGTCGAGATATAGGAACAGTAGTTTTCCCCGATGCGGATGTGAAAATATTTTTAACCGCCTCAGCAGAAAAACGAGCTTTGAGACGTTATGAGGAGCTTTTACAAACTGAACATTCTGTTTCCTATGAAGAAGTTGTTCAAAATATTACCGAAAGAGATTTTTTAGACACAACTCGGGAAGCAGCTCCACTGCGGCAAGCGGAAGATGCTGTTTTAGTTGACAACGGCTCTTTTTCTCCGAAAGAAACTTTGGAAAAAGTACTGAAAATCATTCAGGAAAAAACGGAAAATAATTTTTGATAGAAATTTTTTCGATTCAAAAAGAAGAATGAAACACTTTATTCTTTCCCAAAAACTTTTTAAGTTGGTAAAACAAAACCTTTTTTAAAATAAAATTCGAAGTTGAATTTAGATTATTATCCATAGGAATTCGCTGTAAATGACGAGGGAATTCGTCGTCTTTTATTCCGGCTGTTCCAAAACTCAAATCTATTTTTCCATCTTGGTACATCCACTGAAAAAAATCGGAAGAAACACCCGAATCCGTAAAAGGAAAAGAAAAAATTCGCTTATTCAAATTCAAATGATTCTCTAATTCATTCATACTACTTTGAGTTTGACGAATTTGCTCTTCCAGCGGGATTTGCGAATACAAAGGATGGTCTGACGAATGTGCGCCAATTGAAAATCCTTGTTGATGCAAATCTTCAATTTCTTTCCAATTCATATACGGTTTTTCTTTTTCTAAAAACAGCTCAAAATCCACTCCTAAATCTTTCGCTAATTGACTGATTTTATGAGTATCTGCATATTTTATTTTTAACAATTCTTCTCTTGAAAAAGTAGAATTTTGATTTTTTAAATGCTCCATCAACAAACTGATTTTGTACCGAAAAAACAAGGCTTGATTATCAACAAAATCTGTGTTAATGAAGAATGCCGCACTTAAATTTCTCTTCTTTAAAATTGGGGCGATAATAGAATGACATTCCTTTAATCCATCATCAAAACTGAGAAAAAAAGAAGATTTTTGAGGTTGAGTTCCGTCTTTACTGTGCTGTAAAATTTCTTTTAATGTAATCGGCTCAAAATATTTCTGAAAAAAATCCAATTCTTCTTCCCATTTCTGAACACTTTTTACCGGATATAAATTCCGGATATGTGGACATTTTTCATTGGAAATCAAATGATAAAAAGGAAAAATAATTTTCTTTCCACTTAATTTAATACTATTTTTTATCACCCAACTCATCATGTAAAAATTGTATCACCATCACCCATATAAATTTCCTTTTCTTGAATTTCCGGATATTTTTCCAATAAATTTTTACCTACAAAAAAACCTTTTTGCCAAGATTTGGAATATATATATGCTTTGTTTTTTTTCATTAATTCAATTAATTTTTCATCGGTCATAATCAAACAACTAACTTTTTCTTTTTGAACAATGTTCCATATAAATTTAGAAAACTCTAATCTTTCTGCTTCGGATTCGCAAAAAATATAGTGGATATTCATTAGCTCATTTTTTATTGAATACAACAAAAAGCCCTTTATTTCATTGTTTTTTCTAAGTGTATATGCTTTTTTATAAAAATATTTGGCAGATGTTGTGAAATAATACTTTTCATCTAACTTATCATCTTTTTCTTTTTGTGTAACCCAAGGATATTGAAATATCCATTTAAATTCATCTGTGTTTCTTTTAAACAAAGAATTTGAATTATGTTTTGATATAAAATGATTTAACTCTTCATTAAATTCCGAAATTTCCAAAGGCAAAACCTTCTTTTTTAAATAAAAAATATTTCTTAAATCAATTAATAAATTCCCTGTTTTATCCATGATTTTTAAGAGAAATTTAATTTGATTAAAGCCATGAAATTTAGTTGGTAAAATTTCAGCCAAAGAAAAACGATAATAAAATCGCTGCCCATTTAAAAAACGATAATTTATTAAATCAAGCCTTTTTGAATACAATGAATACGACATGTTTCCATAATTAGATATAAAAATATGTTGTTGATAATCTTTACTAACTTCATCAAAAATAATCCTTGAATATCCTTTTTTTCTATAGGCAGGATTTGTCCAAGAACCACTAATCCAAATAACTGGAATTATTTCTTTTGAAAATGTTTCAAAAAAATCCTGAAAAACACTTCTATAAGTAACTATCTCATTGTTTATATATCCTAAGTACAAAACAGGGAATTTTTCACTTCTCCTAGGGTTTGTCACATAAGATTGAATTCTTTTCAATGAAATCGGAAGAAATTTATTGTTTTTCTCTTTTTCAAAGAAATCTTGTAGTTCAAAATATTTTAGTTTATGGATTTTGAACATTTCAAATCACTCTTGACAATAAACTGGTATTATTTCAACTTCAGCTCCTTGTTTTATTTCAATTCCAGCATTCAAATTCATTGCTTCTGAAAAATAGAAATCATGCTTTTCATCAAAATCAATTATAATATTAGATCCTAAAAGTATTAAGCCAGGTAATTGAATTGTTTTACCATAAAAACTTATCTGTGATTTATTAATAGTGTTTACACCTATAATTAAATTACTTTCTAAATTATAACAAATAGTATGCTGATAAAAAGCGTTCTCCATTGCGGTATGCATTTTATTTATCTGACAAGGAGATAAAGCAGTTCCATTACTATAATCCATCCAATTATTGGAACATCCGGGATTATTACCAGTACCCCAACCACAAGCTGGATGATGGTTGCTACCATAAATATGTTTCATTTCATAAGGTGAAGGAGTGTCCGAACAACCATCAGGATCTATTGGATTATTATCTGGATACAGAGTACCATCCGGATTACGAACCGTATGCTTCAAACCTAACAAATGAGCTACTTCATGAAATACAGCATGTCTAAAACCATGCATAACCCAAGAATAACAATCATTGCTTTCGGGGCAAGAAGGACTATAACAACAAGGACTTCCGTCATCTACCCAATCAATATAACGAGCATAATCAAACGTTGCAAAAGCTATGTTTGTTCCAAATATTGCACTACTTTTACAATTAGGAATAACAAATATATTTAATACTTCATCTGTGTTTATTTTATATTTATTACTTATTTCATATTTTTTAGAGCAATTTTCATAATCTGAATCTCTGTGGAAATATACTGCATCTAAAACTAAAGTAAAGTTCTTATCGTTGATTCCTAATAAATTACCCTCTGGAATATTTAATGCCATTTTTCTGTCAGGATGATTTACCCATTCTAATGTTTCTTCAGCATGTTTATATCCAGATAATCCACTGTACCCTAAACCATCATCTGTTTCGTTAAAGTTTCCAGTTCCATCTTCATCTAAAATATAATGAAAATTTACTTTTAAATATTTGTGTTCGTGACTGATTATCTGAGAGAATAATTGAATAGGAATTATAACTAATAAAAAAAGAGAGGATAATGTTTTGATTTTCATAATTTTATTCTTTATTAAAACTAAACAATGAATTTTGATCTATAAAAAGAACATCCTTACACACATACCTATCTATTTCATTAAATACACTTACAAAGTACATAGACTTTATGCATACAATCCTTTCAAAGTTAAACTGACTTGAAAGATTAATACTATTTTGAACAAACGCTTTACTATGAATAATTACATTTAATGCGCTAATGTCCAAATCATTTGTTTCATAAATATTTTTATCCGTAAATTCATGACTTTTATTTATTAATTCTAATTCTATTTTTGAATAGTCATAAAATTTATTTTGAAAATCTGGCTTTTCATTTTCAAATATATAATAAACAGAATTATCATTATAATACAACATAACATATCCAATAATTATAGGTTCTTTTTCTTTTAGACTACTTATTTCCAACCCTCTATATTCTAAAAATGTAATAGATAATAAATATTTATTATCTATTACATTTTTATCAATAACTTCATATTTTATAAATTCTACATTATTTTCTGGTATTAACTTATATACCCAAGAAACACCTATATCTAAATCTTGAGCTTTTCCCATATTAAATATTAATATTAAAAAAACCATTCTAATCAATGTTTTCATAAATATTTATTTTTCATTCAATCTTTTTTCCAAAAGCTCTATACGCTTATTTTGTTCTATAATATAGAGGGTAAGCTCTTCTATTTTCTCTAATAATTTTACATTCATTTCTTTTAACTCAAAGCCTCCTTCTGCTACTATTTCCTCAGCTGACGGCATATTGGGTAAGTGTTTGTTTTCTATAATATAGCTTTCCACCTCATGTAATGGCATCAACTCGTAATCATCGTGGAATACATAATCTGCCCATCCGTTAGTACTTGCCAATTCCACTTTTATTTTTTCTGTTTTAATACCATCTTTTACAAAAAGGCGATAATCAGAATTGTCATACTGATCTGTTCCTATGGTTACTTTTCCTGTATTAAAAAGAACCAATGTGCTTTTATTAGTAAGATCCGAAAAACGTATCCGCGTTATTCCCGGAGAATTGGGAGTACTCGTATCCGAATTAGGGTCAGTAAAATTAGTATTAGGCATGTGAAAGTGTAAATTTTTACTACCTCCCAAATTTCTAATAATTGCATCTCCTTGTTGAGCCCAAGGATTCCCATGTCCTGATGCGGATGCTACAATAAGCTCCATTCGCCCTTTGTTGTTTCCAATTAAAGCCATTGTAGTTGTAGCAGAGTTTTCATAAACCTGTAGTTTAGCAGCGGCATCAAAATCATACCCCAATATAATCCTTCCTGTATTCCTAATGGTCTTATTAAGAAAATTAGTATTTGTGGTTGTATAGAAATATTCTTGAGAAAATAAAACTGTTGAAAATAAGATGTGAATTAGAAAAAATAATTTTTTCATTTTAGTGTAATTTTAATATTCGATTGGAAAGATACCAAATCTTTTTTTAATAAAAAACTAATACTTTTGTCGATAATACATAATTAAGTTATTATTACAACACCATGTCAAACTACAAAACTTTAAATAAAGAATTATTGTATTCTATACTCTTATTCATCATTTTGTTGCTGCCTAATTTCTTTGTTTTATTTTACTTTAAAGAAATAAGCGGTAGTTTGTCTATGCTTTTTGCTTACCTGATTTTATCAGTTTTTACTTGGATTTTTCCTTTGGTTTTTTTGCCTAAAAAAATTTATTTTGGTATTGCGTTTTTCTTTTTTCTTTTTTCTCCTTTAGAAATCATTTTTGTAAGAAATCTTGGTATCCCAATAACAGAAGGATTCATCGAATCCGTTTTGAGAACCAACTACTCAGAAGCTATGGAGCAAATCACTTCTAATCTCATTATTCTATTTCTATTTGCTGGTTTAAGTATTATTTATTTTTATCTTTTCAGTAAAATAAAAAATACTTTCTTAGACAAAAAAATACGATTAGGAATAATTGTTTCATTTTTTGTTTTTAATGTTATTTTGTTTATCAATATGATTCGAATTCAAACAAGTGAAAACATTACAACTTCATTTAAATTAGAAACTGCTTATAAATCCACACTTTCAAAATACAGAAAAATATATCCGGCAGATTTAATCATTCATACACAAAAAACATTACTTAGTTTTCAAAAAAATAAAACATTAAGAAAGCAAATCGGTCAATTTTCATTTGATGCCAAATCAAAAAATGACAAAAACTTAGAAGAAATCTATGTGTTGATTATAGGAGAATCAGCTCGTTATGCAAATTTTAGCATCAATGGTTACCCAAGAGAAACTTCTCCTAATTTGGATACTCTCAAAAATCTATTATCTTTTTCCAATGTTTATTCCGGAGCCAATGTTACTACTTATTCTGTACCCATGATACTCACAAGATCTACACCTCAGGATTTAAGTATTCAAAACAAAGAAAAAACAGTTTTAGATGCTTTTCAAGAAGCCGGATTTTATACAGCTTGGTTTGCAAATCAAAATAGCAATTATCCGATTACAAGAAGATTGACAACAGTTGCTGACAAAAGTTTTACTAACTTTTTTGATGTTCAAGTTAAAGATTTTTTTGATGCAGATATTTTACCGGATTTTGAAGAAATTTTAAATGAAAAATCAAACAAAAAATTTATCATCATTCATACTTTGGGTAGTCATTTTCGTTATACCAATCGTTATCCAGCTGAATTCGAGAAATTTAAACCTGTAATGAACGATTCGGGTTATGGTGATTTTGATTATGCCAATAAAGAAAAAATTATCAATTCTTATGATAATTCTATTTTATATACCGATTATTTCCTTGCACAAACTCTTGATTATTTAAAAAAACAAAATAAAAATACTGTTTTATTGTATATTTCAGACCATGGTGAAAATTTATTTGATGACGAAAATAAATTAATCGGGCATGGTTCTACCCGTCCTACCCAACACGAATATCATATTCCTCTTTTTATTTGGTTTTCAGAAAATTACAAGAAAAGCAACCCGGATAAGGTTAATTTTTTAACTGAAAATCTAAATGAAGCCATTAGTTCAACCACTATTTTTTATACTTTATTGGATTTGGCAAATATTTCTTATAAAAATTCAGAAAATGAATTAATCAACAGCTTTTCATCTGAAAACTACAAAGCGCCAAAAGAACGATTTACTTTAGGTACAGGACGTGAAGTAATGAAAATTAAAGAATAAGACTCTAATTTAAATTTTAAAAAAACTTTTGATTGAATCAACATTAATAAAACGGGTAAAATAATGTTTTTCAGCTCCAAGGCTTTCATTAAAATCAGCAATTCCCGGTATAGACGAACCTTCAAAATCTAAAAACAAACCTTGATTGGAAAGTTTTTCAATAATAAAACTTCTCATAAAAGTTGCTGCACCTCTTGGTTCTATGGATTTATTTCGTGCTGAAAACTGTAAAATAACCCTTGATTTTGATTGGGAAAATAAACAACTCGCTAAAGGCTGTTCTTGTTCATTATAAAGCGTGTAACCTAAATATTTTCCTGAATCCAACAAAGCTTTAATAAACTTTTTTGTCAAGTTCAAATCTGAAATACTTTCTAATTCTGTGTATTCTTTCCTTCTCAATTCAAAAAATAAATCAAAATCAAACTCTTCTTTCAAAATCAAATTTAATTTATTATTCCGTCTAATATCCTTTAAACGGTCTTTTCTGAATTTTTTTTGGATTTCCTCATAATCTCGTTGCAAAGACAGTAAATGATTTACTCTTTTTTCTCCTTTCGGACGGTAACGTTCTGTGTTTTCTTCATTAAAATGATAAACCCGAACCTTGTATTGGTGTAGTTTTTCTTCAAATTTTTTAAAAAGTCCATCCGGAATTTCATTTTGATAAAAAACACCTAATTGCTGACAATAAAAAGGTTGTAAAACAAACTTAATCCCGAATTTATATTGTAATGGAATGGGCATAATCACCTCATAATCACCACAAATCCAACATTCCCATTTTTCATCGGTTAAAACATCTAAATACCAATATTCTGCATAAATTCGATAATTCAAAGCCTTTTCAATTGCTTTAGAATATTTTTTTATGTCTAAATCTTTTCGTTTTATTTTCTGAAGCTGAAACATCACGGACAAAAATACTGTATTTTCCTGAATACTATTGGTATGTAAACTGTAAAGTTGTAGAATGTATATTATATAAAAACCTTATTATCAATGTTTTTGGAATTTAGTTTTTATGAAATTACAAAAAGAACAATCCGCATTCCCGGTATTTTTCTATTTTAGCAAAACAAATCACAGTGAATTATTACAATGAATCAAAATTTCAAGTTTATTTAGTTCGTAGATTTTAATTTAACTTTATTTAAGCTTCTAAGATTAATGATTATCCCGTTTCAAAATCAATCTGAATAACTTTTTTAGTATATTTGATTAAAATGATTTATAACAAATGATTGAAAAACAATTTAAAACAATAGACCTTTTTGCAGGTATCGGAGGAATAAGATTAGGATTTGAGGCTTATGGTTGTGAGAATGTATTTTCCTCCGAATGGGATAAGCATGCCCAAATGATGTATGAAGCTAATTTTGGTGAAAAGCCATTTGGAGATATTAATTTAATTGAACCAAAGAACATACCTGACCATGACATTTTATTAGCGGGATTCCCTTGTCAACCATTTAGTATAGCCGGAAAAGGTCTTGGTTTCGCAGATACTCGCGGAACTTTATTTTTTAATATAGAAGCAATTCTAAAAGCAAAAAAACCAAAAGCATTTCTTCTTGAAAATGTAAAACGTCTTACTACGCATGATGAAGGGCGAACTTTCGCTGTTATTCTGCAAAAATTGAATGAATTAGGCTATACAGTTTATCACAAAGTTTTTAATTCTCTTGATTTTGGTCTTCCTCAAAAAAGAGAGCGAATATACATAGTTGGTTTTCTTGAACCAATTCATTTTAAATTCCCAAGACCATTAGGATATTATAAGCCACTAAACGATATTTTAGAAAATGATAAGGATGTTCCTCAAAATTATTTTTTATCCGATGAATTAAAACAAAAACGATTTAATGCAGTGAAACCAAATCCACCATTCCCATCTGTTTGGCATGAAAATATTGGAGGCAATATTTCAGCACTTCCGTATTCATGTGCTTTGCGAGCTGGTGGAAGCTATAATTACCTTGTAGTTAATGGAGTGAGGAGATTAACAGGCAGAGAAATGTTACGATTACAAGGTTTCCCAGACACTTTTAAAATTAACATTCCGTATTCACAAGCTAGAAAAGTGGCAGGCAATTCTGTTTCTGTACCTGTAATTAAAGCTATTGCAGAGGAAATGATGAATGCCTTAAAATCAAAAAAACAAGCAATTAAAGAACCTGTACAATTAACATTATTAGAGCCCAAACATGGATATTAAAGAAGCCAAAATAGCATTGGATAAAGTAATTTCAAAAGCACGAGTCCATTTGTATAAGCCTATTCAAATCGCAGAAATATTATACCGGGATAGAATAGAAAAAAATATCCAGCTTTTGGAATTAGAAACGTATCGAAATTCATCCAAAAAATGGAGAGATATTGTTTGTTTGCAATTTTTGGGGCGGACATCTACTTCTTCTGCAAGGTATCAAGATGATATTTTTAATGAAAATGCCATCCCGCCTCAAGTTTTAGAAATTTTAGGTAAGGAAAACCGAAATAAAAATGGGATTGTTGAAGCCTATATTTATCGGAAATTTTTACAGCGTTTTTCCCAAATGTCATCAGGTCTTTCCTATTGTAGTGAAAACGATAAAACAACATTTCAACTTCAGGAATTCTTGGATTTGTTTTGGCGTGAGCCTGGTTTAAGAAGAAGTATAGATAAAATCTATGAAATAGTTGTTTATGCTTTATTTTCAGCCTTAGTTGATGCCCTTGACGTTTCCGTAGAAGTAAGTGTAAATCCTGAAAAATCAGATATTTTAAACGAATTTGAAGATTTTGCCAGGAATATCATTCAACTTTCAAATGAACAAAATACTATAAAACTTAAAGCAAAAATCAATCGTGTTGGAGTTACTAACGCAGCTGACAGAGGTTTAGATATGTGGGCAAATTTTGGAATGGCTATTCAAATCAAACATCTTTCTTTAACGGAAGAACTTGCTGAAAATATAGTATCTTCTGTATCTGCAGATAGAATCGTAATTGTTTGTAAAGACACTGAACAAAAAGTAATACTTTCATTACTTAATCAAATAGGTTGGAAGTCAAAGATTCAAAGTATCGTTACTGAAAGTGATTTATTAAAATGGTATGAAAAAGCATTGAGAGGAAAATATTCAGAAAGTATTGGCGATAAGCTTTTAAAAAATATTATAGATGAAATTGAACTTGAATTCCCTGCAACAAATTCAAAAGAATTTATGAGTTTTTATAAAAACAGAGGTTATAATCTTTTGAATAGTGAAAATTGGTGAAACTTTCCTTAACATTCGGGCTGTTCGCACCTTTCATTCACGGTATTTTTCTATTTTAGCAAAACAAATCACAGCGAATTATTACAATGCTTTATCCTTTAAAATTTAAACCCATCACGCACTACCGAATCTGGGGCGGTAATAAGCTGAATGTTGCAATTCCGGCAGAATTACAAATGGAAAACCTGGGTGAAATCTGGAGTTTATCCGGTGTAAAAGGAAATGTAAGCTGTGTTGAAAATGGTCAATTATGTGGGAAAAATTTAAATGAATTAATTGAAATTTATCAAGAAAAACTCATCGGAAAAAAAGTTTGGAAGAAATTTGGAGTTAATTTTCCATTGCTGATTAAATTCATTGATGCAGCCGAGCCTTTGTCCGTACAAGTACATCCTAACGATGAGCAAGCGAAACGTTTGCATGATTCTTTCGGAAAATCAGAAATGTGGTACATCATGGAAACCGAAAAAAATGCAGAACTCATCATCGGATTCAAAGAAAATGTGTCCAAAGATGATTATGAAAAACACGTGAAAAATGAATCTTTGGAAGAAATTCTGGAAAAAGTTTCTGTAAAAAAAGGTGATGCTGTGTATATTCCGGCAGGGCGGGTTCACGCTATAGGAGCCGGAATCGTATTAGCTGAAATTCAGCAAACTTCTGATGTTACCTATCGGATTTATGATTACAACCGGATTGACAAAGACGGAAAAAAACGAGAATTACACACGGATTTAGCTTTACAAGCAATTGATTTTAATCCGATTGAAAAAATCAAAACTTCTTATGATTCCAATAAAAATCAATTCAATACTTTGATTGAAACACCGTATTTTATAACCAAAATCCTCAATGGAAATCAGGAAATTACTATAAATGAAAATGACGAAATGCGGATTTATCTCTGTACGGAAGGACGGGTGAAATTTCAAACCCGAAAGGGTGGAACACAATTAAAAAAATACCAAAGTCTGTTGATACCGGCTGAAATTGATTCGTATAAAATCATTCCGGAAAAAGATGCTGTTTTAATTGAAGTTGTAATTCCATAACACAATCAAACGAATAGAAAAAACCATCTCAAACTTATGCTTGAGATGGTTTAACTTATTAAAAATATGTTTTTATTTCTTCACTATTTTTTTCACAACAGTTTGATTTTCTCCTATGATTTGAATCAAATAAGTTCCGCTTGGAAGGTGTTTTAATGATAAAGTTGTTTCATTTGAAACTGTATTCCATTTCGTTTCTTGAATTTTCTTTCCACTCAAATCCAAAATCATGATTTTTTGAATTTCATACGTGCTGTTGTTAGAAATCGTTACTAAATTATCCGTTGGATTAGGATAAATCTGAATGGAATTACTCAAAGAAACATCTGCTGTCCCTAAAGAGTTAAACACTTTTAATTCAAAACTACAAACCGTTTCATTTCCGGAAGCATCTTGTACAGTAAACTCAATCGTATGTGTTCCAATTGGCAAATTAGTTCCCGCAACCGGATTTTGAGTCGGATTGACTAATTCGGAGCAATTGTCCATCGCTGAAATTAATCCGGTTTCCCAATAATCCGGTAAAACATACGCTTCATTTGGATTTACACCCACAAACTGATTTTCCGGGCAATTCATAACCGGAGGAATTTCGTCAATTACTGTTATATTAAATGAACAAGTTTGCGTATTTCCATTGCCATCTACTATTTCAAATGTATTAACGGTTGTTCCTATCGGAAATTCACTTCCGGAAGGAAGTCCGGCAATTTGGGTAGTAATCGGATCTTCACTGAAAATTCCTTCTACTTCCACATCATCTAACCAAACACCGTTTCCTCCAACATAAATATCGCTGCCCATTCTCCACCGAAAACGTACATTCTGATTATTCAAAGCCGGACTTAAATTAATTTCCACCTGTACAAATCCACCTGAACTTCCTGACCAAACCTGACGATTAGGGAAAGGAGACAAATAACTTCCTAAGGTTGTGTTATACGCTCCAGAAACAAAAGTACCTCCGTTATTCAGAATATCTTTCCAGATAACTCCGTTATTGGTGCTGTATTCAAGCAAAGCTCCATCATAACCGGATTCTGTACTGTAAGAGAGTTTAAATTTCAATTTTGCATTCGGGCTATCAATGGCATAATTAGGAGAAATCAAAGAAGAAACACTGTTTGAGCCTTTGTTTTCTGCATAAACCGAATTAGGAGAGGATGAAGACTGAGTATTAACTGTTTTCCAAGGATTATTTGCTCCGCTGTCATTTGTTGTAGTCCATCCTTCCGGTAAATTTGGACGGCTTATTCCATCAAAATTTTCAAAATCACTCACCGGACAAGTACTTCCTCCGGTTGGATTTTCATAATTTACGATAGCTGAACAATTTTCAGTAGAAGCATATACTTCAATGTCCGAAGCGCATATAATCTGTAATCCTTCTGTTACTTCAATTTCACCGGTTGCAGAAGAAGCTTCGGCACAAGCTGTAGCCGGAACAGAATAGGTAATACTATGAACACCGATTCCTGCAACTTCCGGATTAAACGTATAGGTAGAACCGTTTCCGTCATCGGTTACACCCGGTCCGCTATACACTCCACCATAAGGAGTTCCTCCACCAAGTCCGCTTAGGATTCCTTTGTCTTCGCAAACACTGAAAGGAGCGGAGAATTCTGCTTCTGAAGAAGGCGTATCAAAAGCTTCTAGTCCATCTGTTTTACTTTGAGAAGAACCTTGATCTGCACTAGAACCCAATCCTCTTCGGGCAAAAACATCCCAAATCAAACATTGATTTTCGCCGTTATATAATGCTTGGTCGGCAGCTAAAATCGCATCTCGCCCATCTACAAATCCGGGACTACAAGGTTGTAATTTTAATCCTTCTATGACCAAATGAAGTGCAATATTATTTCCTCCCGTTCCATTATAAATATCCGAATCAAAACCGTATTCATCAATCAAAGCCCAGGTTAAATCCCAAAGCATCGCAGCCCAAACACTTCCCACGCCATGGGGAGCTGCTTCTGTTTTTATACTATTATATGTATGCGGATTGATGCTCATATCCGTTGTATATGGATACGTTCTGATTCCTCCTCCACCGGGAGCTTGTCCGAATAAATACGTTCCAATTCCTCTTGGTGTTGTTGCTTCGTCTCCTTCCTGCATGGTAATCATCAATCCAAACCAATCGCTCCAACCTTCTCCCATTTGTTCATTGTTCCATAAACAATCCGAAATAGAAGGGCCTCCGGTTAATCGAATAGAAATTCCATGTCCGTATTCGTGTGTGATTACTAAATTATCAAAATCACCGTCTTTATTTCCACAAATATACATTTGCATAGTTGGGTTCTCTCCATCCGGCGGTGTTGAAAAATTAGCATTACAAGTTCCACTTCCGTCTTGTGCTTCTGCAAATACATAATCGTTTCCTATTCCTCCGTTTCCATAATTATTTTGTTGAAAATTCCCACTTACTTCATCAAATCCATATTCATAAAATACATCGTGAATGATATTATTCCAGTAAAATAAATTGGTAATAGCTGCTGATTCAGATTGGTTGGAATAAGAATAATTCGGGTCAAAAGGAAAATCAAAAATTAAATCAGAACCTCCTGAAGGCTGAAATCCATAATTATCTCCATCTTCATAAGCGTTCACGTTATTTCCTCTTGTAGTAGTATATTCTGGACCTTCAACACCATTGGTATCGTGCCATCCGTAAGGTGAAGCGTTTAAATTCACTTCATCATCAGCATAAACCAATGTTCGGTCGCCATAAAAAGGACTTTCCAAAGGACGGGCAAATACATTGTAAGTTCCCAATAAAGCAGCAGTATGTTCCTGTACTGCTTCAACACTTACTAAGTTATCTTTATGATAATGAATATCTTCCGACTCATCATGTGAATGTTCAAAACCACATGAACTTACCCAGTTGACTTTGTTCAAAATCTGTCCGGTTGTAGCATCCAAACGTACATTGTACCATTCGGTTTTGTTAATGGACTGAATGGATAATTCCCAAATCAAAGCTAAAGTTCCGTCTTCTTTCAAGAAATACATCAAACGAGCCGGAATATCGCTTAAAGAAATACCTCCATTGCTTATTTTAGCCTTTTGATTCGTTGTAAATTCCTGTGAAATAACGGATAATGGCTGTGTGATTGTATAGCCCAATTGATCTGAGGCAGACTGAACAGCTTGAATTGCTGACAATTGTGGGTTTATCGTTGTTGAATTTCCTCGTTTGGAAATACTATTAACAAAACG
>JAQVDG010000198.1 GCA_028698395.1 Weeksellaceae bacterium | reverse complement strand
GAAAAAGGAAGTAAATTTATGGGGTATGCTTATCCGGTTCAGGATGAGGAAGAAATAAAAGAAAAATTAGCAGAATTATGGAGTATTCACCCAGATGCTACGCATATTTGTTATGCCTATCGTCTGGGAATGAAAGGTGAAAATTATCGGGTAAATGATGATGGAGAACCTTCCGGAAGTGCAGGTTTGCCGATTTATAATCAAATTGTATCCAAAGAAGTAAGTCAGGTTTTGGTTGCTTCAGTTCGGTATTACGGAGGAACTAAATTGGGCGTTGGTGGCTTGGTAAAAGCTTATAAATTATCGGCTCAAATGACTTTGGATGAAGCGGAAATTGTAGAGAAACATCTGATGACAAAAGTGCAATTTGATTTTTCATACGAAGATCAAGGAAATGTCATGCGTTTTGTGGATAAATTCAATGCAGAAGTTTTATCTACTGAATTCACCGATAAATGCCGATTAAAAGTCCAAATTAAAAAAGAAGAATTAGATATTTTTCTTGCTGCATTTGAACCTTTGTATCAAGTGAAAATAGAAGTACTTTAAATTTTCACAAACTGATTTTAACTGTATCTTTGTTTTTGAAAAATTCACATAAAACAATGAAAATAGCTGTATTTGTATCGGGAAATGGAAGTAATTTACAGAACATTATCGAAGCTGTTGAATCCGGGATTTTGTCTAATATTGAAATTGCAGCAGTCATAGCCGACCGTGATTGTTATGGAATTGTTCGTTCGTTGGATTATGACATTCCTACCTATCTTTTGGAAGAGAAAAAAACTTTTTCAGAAGATGCCGATTCTAATTTAGAAGGTGAAAACATTGATTTGATTGTTTTAGCAGGATTTCTTTCGATTTTAACACCGGAATTTACAGAAAAATGGAAAGGAAAAATCATAAATATCCATCCGTCACTATTACCGAAATATGGTGGAAAAGGAATGTACGGAGCTAAAGTTCATCAGGCAGTTTTGGATGCAAAAGAAACCGAAAGTGGTGCAAGTGTTCATTTTGTAACAGCAGGGGTGGATGAAGGCCAAATTATTTTACAAAAAAGTTTTGCAATTGAAGAGAGTGATGGTGTAGAGGATTTGCAGCGAAAAGTAGCCGATATTGAAAAAGAAATTATGATTGCAGCAATTCAAAAGTTAGCGGTAAGCTTAAAAACGACATAAAACATAATGACAGATTTTAAAACATACTATAATTTTCAATTTCGACAAGATATCAATAGATTTTTTTCGACAATACCTGATGATAGTAAGTTTCACGAAGACAAAGACCAAAAACAAATTTTTTCTATTCAACATGAGAGATTGACACCACAAAAAAAACATTTAGACTTTTTAGACAAAGAAATGAAAGAGTTTTTTGGTGTTGCTTTGTTTTTTACTGTTTTGATAGATATGGTTTGCTTTACACATTACAAAAATTATTACGACAAATTCCAAAGACTGACTCGTTATCCAAAATTTATTGGAAACTGCTTAAGTTGGTGTCATTACCATTTACATCCAAGAGACATTTTTTATGCAATGAATCAAGGAAGAAATGTAACAGAACCACACTTGTTATTTATTGATAAATTTTCAGAATCATTGGAAACTATGGAACGTGAAACAATTGATTTTTTCAGCCAACATTTAACTGACATTAATGGAACAGAATTTTGGGACAGATGCAAAGCAGAATTTCCATACAGACAATAAACAGAATATTGATGACAAATAATAAGTTGACGAATGAAGAGTATAAAAGTTGAATCGCTAACACAAACGGTTTGAACATAAGACGGGTTAATCACTTCGATTGAACATTTTCAGTAAGAAAAAAGTATTATCTTCGTATCAACATTTTTGTCGGTAAAATCCACTACAAACCAAGCCGGGCAAAACGTTATGAACAACCTTAGACGTGCGATAAAATGAGTAGGACGTTAAAAGTACTTTTAATATTTTCCGGAATAATATTGCTGATTTTTGGTGGTTTTTTTCTTTTTTTACATATTGCCTTTGGCAGAATATTTACAGGACCATCTTACGATAAAAAAGACCTTATTGAAAATTATGAACAACGAAAAGAGGAGATTTTAGATGTAAAATTTTTTTATAAATCTATTTTACCGGAAGGCTCATATATCGATATAGAATTTAAAAATGATAATGAGTTAGGAATTTTTCACGTAAGGATTGATAGCGTTTTTCAAAGTAACTGGAATTTAAAAATAGAATCGCCCAAAGTAGATTCTTTGTTAACTGAATTAAAGTGGTCAACTAAGGATTTAAAAATTCTAAAAGAAAAATTAGACAAAGCAAACTGTATATCAATTGCAGGAAAGGAACCTACAGTCATAGGCTGGCAACGAAGTGGAATGGGAATGTTTAGCTATGTCATATTTGACCAAAATTTAAATAAAGATAAAATAGAAGATTATAACGACGGTTGCAGAAACATTTTTTACAAAGAAAATATAGTTTTGCAATATGGCGGAGGAGCTATTGGAATGCAATGTTTTCCTGAATTTTACAAAAATAAAGAGACGAAATAAAAAAAAGGCTGTTTTTTATATTGAAACAGCCTCTTTTATTGAATTTAAAAATGAATTATTTCCTTAGTTCATCTAATAATTTATTGATACTGTCTTTAGCATCGCCATACAACATATCAGTATTGGGTTTATAGAACAATGGATTCTCAACTCCGGCATAACCTACTGACATAGAGCGTTTCAATACAATGACTTTTTCAGCATCCCAAGCTCTGATTACCGGCATTCCATAAATCGGACTACTCGGGTCGTCTAAAGCTCCCGGATTCACAACATCATTAGCACCTACAACCATTACCACACCGGTATCACTTAATTCGTCATTGATTTCATCCATTTCCAATACAATATCGTAAGGAACATTGGCTTCTGCCAAAAGAACGTTCATGTGTCCCGGAAGTCGTCCGGCAACAGGATGTATAGCAAAACGAACTTCTTTTCCTTGTTTTCTAAGAATTTCCACCATTTCAAAAATTGGATATTGTGCTTTCGCAACTGCCATTCCGTAACCCGGAACAATCACAACTGATGAAGTGTCTTTTAAAAGTTCGGCTACTTCTTCATGCGTAATGGAGGTTACTTCTCCTTCAATTTCTTGTGCATCACCTGATTTTGGAGCATCTCCGAATCCTCCGAAAATAACCGAAAGGAAAGAACGATTCATGGCTTCACACATGATAATAGAAAGAATAGCTCCCGAACTTCCTACTAAAGCACCGGTTACAATTAAAAGGTCATTTCCTAACATAAATCCGGGTGCTGCAGCGGCCCATCCTGAATAGGAATTTAGCATGGAAACTACTACCGGCATATCTGCTCCACCAATTGCCATTACCAACATCACTCCAATAAAACAAGCAATGGCAGTCATGATAATTAAATAAAGCATTCCTTCTGTTCCGGGTGCTTTTACAAAAAGAACTCCCAAAATAATAGAAACAATTACTAAAATGATATTAACGGTATGTCTTCCCGGATATAATAAAGGTTTGCTTCGGATTTTTCCGTCTAATTTTCCCCAAGCAACAATGGAACCGGTAAAGGTAATTGCTCCAATGAAAACGCCAATAAATACTTCTACTAAATGGATGATTTGTTCTGTTGCGGCTAATTCGTGTGTTCTGGGGTCTAAATAAGAACCAAATCCAACTAAAACAGCTGCTAATCCCACAAAACTATGTAGAATAGCAACGAGTTGTGGCATGGCGGTCATTTCTACTTTTCGGGCTACCATAATTCCAATGACAGAAGCAATGGCTATGGCAATGATAATATAAATATGTCCGTGAACATCGCTACCTAAAACAGTCGCTAAAACGGCAATAATCATCCCGATAATTCCAAAAAGAACTCCTCTTTTAGCTGATTCTTGAGAAGAAAGACCTCCTAAACTCAGAATAAATAAAATACTGGCAAATAAATATGCGGCTACTTGAATTTCTGTTGTCATAACTTCTCTATCTTATTTTTTGAACATTTTTAACATACGGTGGGTTACAAAGAATCCTCCAACAATATTGATACTTGCTACTAAAATGGCAACAAAAGCCAAAAGGGTAATCGGGTCGGAGAAATCATCGGTTACCTGAAGTAATCCTCCAACAATGATAATTCCACTGATCGCATTTGTAACAGCCATAAGAGGTGTATGCAAAGAATGACTGACGTTCCAGATGACTTGCCATCCTACAAAAACGGCCAATACAAAAACGGTGAAATGCTGCATGAAATCAGCTGGAGCAAATTGACCTAAAAGCAATAAAAAAGCTCCGATTATTCCTAATTGAATAAACATTTGAGTAGTTTTCTTTTTGATAGTAGCTAATTCAATAGCTCTTTTTTCTTCTTCTGAAACTTCCACGACAACCGGTTTAGGTTTTTGAGGACTAACCGGAAGTGGGGCAGGAGGCCAGTTGATTTCTCCATTGTGAGTTACCATAGCTCTTGAAACTACGGCATCTTCCATATCAATTTTGAAATTTTCGGCTTTTCCCATATCGTCCAATAAGTGACACAAGTTATTTCCGTATAGTTGTGAAGCTTGTGTGGGGAGTTGGCTTAGTTTTCCGACAATAGTTACTCCGTTGTCGGTAGTGAAGACCTCATTATTTCGGGTTAAAACACAATTTCCTCCGGTTGAGGCAGCTAAATCGACAATGATAGACCCTGGTTTCATTGCTGCTACGTGATAATCTAAAATTAATTTAGGAGCTTCTCTTCCAGGAATTTGAGCTGTTGTGATGATGATGTCTACATCAGCTGCTTGTTCCAAGAATAATTTCATTTCTGCTTCAATGAATTCTTTACTCATTTCTTTGGAATAACCTGAGCTGGTAGATCCGTCTTCATCAATGTTCACGGTTAAAAACTGAGCTCCCATGGATTCGATTTGCTCGGCAACTTCTTTTCGGGTGTCAAATGCTCTGACAATTGCTCCTAAAGAATTTGCAGTTCCAATGGCAGCTAAACCGGCTACACCG
>JAQVDG010000197.1 GCA_028698395.1 Weeksellaceae bacterium | reverse complement strand
CTAATTTTATCATTTTTAGTCTCTTAGTTGTTTACCGGTTAGATTTAAAAAGATAGTCTCCAAATTAATTTTTAGAATTTCAATATTAACGATTTCCAATCCCAATTGATTGCAATAATTTATTAATTTGGGTAAATCATTTTTTACGTCTGAGGAGTAAAAGTGAATGAGATTTTCTGAAACAGTTATTTCTTTCCAAAATCCTTTAATAGCGATACGATTAGCTTCAGACAGTTTAGAAAAATGGATTGCGATAGTTTCTTTTACAGCATTGTCTTTTTTTAACTCCTCCATGGTGCCTTCTGCAATTATATTTCCTTCATCAATAATGGCAATACGGTCGCAAAAACGTTCTGCTTCTTCCATATAATGAGTAGTATAGATAATGGTCACGCCCTCTTTCTTTTGTTTTTCAATTATTTCATAAATAAGATTTCTACTTTGCGGGTCGATTCCTACCGTCGGCTCGTCCATAAATAAAATTTTGGGTTTATGAACCAATGCTGCTGCAATGTTAATTCTCCGTTTCATTCCACCGGAATAGTTCTTCACTTTTTCATCTTTTCGCTCTTCAAGACCTACTAATTGAAGCAGTTCCGTCGCTCTGTGGTGTAATTCTTTGCCGGTGATGCTATATAAACTTCCCCAAAATTTTAAATTTTCCATTGCAGAAAGTTCATTGTATAAAGCAATTTCTTGGGGCACAACGCCGATAATCCTTTTTATCTTATTCGTATCTGTTTTTAAATCAAGATTGTCTATTCGAATTTCTCCAAATTCAGTCGGTAAAAGGGAACTCAAAATAGAAATAGTTGTTGTTTTACCTGCACCGTTTGGTCCTAATAAGCCATAAAACTCTCCGTTTTGGATTGAAAAACTGAGTCCCTTCAAAACTTCTTTATCGGAAAATGATTTTTTTAAATTTTTTACTTCTATCATAAAGTATGTGTCAGTTTTTTAAACATGGGTTGTAGCGGTTTGACGTTTGTGACGAATTATAATGAATAGATTTCAACTACTCAGATTTACAATCCGTGCGTATTACTATCTTCGTGCGTGTTATTATTTTTTCAAATTTTATATTCATTACTTATTTTTAAATCCGGTGTACTGTCCAAATCAGCATAATTTTTTGCACTGCTAAAATAGTAATTTTCAGGTACTTTTTATGAAAAAAACTTTTTGATTATAATAGGGGTATTACAGGTTTAGAAATCTGCACTATCCGGTTAATTCCAATTGAAAATAAAAACAAAAAAGTCCTGTCAGTATTAAACTCGACAGGACTTTTTTGTTTTAAGGATAAGAATTATCTCCACCCTCCGCCAACAGCTTTGTACAGCTGTATGATAGCGTTGAGTTTTGCTAATTCTGTATTGATAACGCTTAATTCTGCACTCAAAGCATTTTGTTGAGCGGTTAAGACTTCTAAATAATTAGCCATACCGTAACGTAATAATTCTTCTGAATATTCCGTAGCGGCTTGATAGGCTTCATATTCTTGTTGTTTCAAAACGATTTTTTCCGAATTACTTTGGTAGGTATATAAAGCATCTGAAACTTCTTTACTTGCGGTTAAAACTACTTTTTTGTAATTCAGTAAAGCAGTTTCCTGTTGTGCTTTCCGGACTTCATATTGAGTTCGGATTTGACGACCGTTTAGAATAGGTTGAGTCAAAGAAGCAATTAAATTGGCGAAAAGTGAATTAGCACTGAATAAATTATCAAAATTCATACTTTGGATTCCACCCGAAGCAGTCAGGCGTAAAGCCGGATAGAAATTACTTCGGGCTACATTTGTCAATTCAAAAGCATTGATTAAATTGTATTCGGCTGCCATTATATCCGGACGATTGCTGAGCAATTGAATGGGAAGACCGGCAGTGAGTTCGGTATTAATTTTTTGTTCGCTTAATTTAGTTCTTTCCACTGCATGAGGTGATTCACCTAAAAGAATACAAAATGTATTTTCCAATAATTTAATGGAATTATCAATGTCCAATAAAGCAGCTTTTGTATTCAGTAATTGTGCTTCTGTTTGTTTAACAGCTACTTCCGTAACGTTTCCGGCATCTTTTAATGCTAACATTGTTTCTAAACTTTCTTCACGAATCTGAATATTTTTCACTGTAATTTCACGTTGCGCATCCAATGCCAATAATTGATAGTAAGTTGAAGCAAGACTTGCAACTAAATTTGATTTTACAGCCTGATGAGCAGAAATACTTTGTAAATAAGTTGCTGAAGTCGCTCTTTGATTGCTTCGTATTTTTCCCCAAACATCCGCTTCCCAAGATAAATTGGCGGATAAATCGTACTGATTTAAGTTTTGACGTTTATCAAAACTGATTCCTTGTGAAGAATTGAGTGACGGATTGGCGTAAGTATAAGAAGCACTTCCATTCAAAACAGGAAAATACGCTGCTTTTCCTTGTTTCATATAAGCTTCTGCCACCTCAATATTCTGAATGGCAATTCGGATATCTAAATTGTTGCTCAAAGCGGTATTAATGTATTGAGTTAATTTATCATCCGTAAAAATCTCTTTCCAAGAAAGCGTGGCAATACTCAAACTGTCTTGTGAAATTTTATCGGTACGAAAATACTGTTCGTTCACAATTTCTTTTTCGGAACGACTGTATTCTTTTGCAACAAAACAGGATTGCAAACTAAATAATCCGATACCGAAGAGGATGTATTTTATATTTTTCATTTCTAATTTCATTCTAAAAAATGATTAATTATCAACTTTTTGTTTATCAAATTTCATAGGACTTACTTTTTCCTGTAACCATTGGAACACAGCATATAAAACCGGAATATTGAATACTCCGATGATAGTTCCTACCAGTAAACCAAAGGCAGCTCCCGTGGCAATAGAACGATTTCCAACGTAACCTACACCGCTTGAGAAAACCAAGGGCATCAATCCGAAGATAAAAGCAAGTGAAGTCATTAAAATCGGGCGAAGACGTGCTTTAGCTCCGTTTAACGCTGATTGGGCAATGCTTTCTCCATGTCGCCGTCTTTGAACGGCAAATTCCACAATTAAAATAGCATTTTTGGCTAATAATCCGACGAGCATAATCAGAGCAATCTGGAAATAAATGTTGTTTTCCAATCCGAATAATTTTTGTGCCCAGAAAGCACCCATTAATCCACCCGGCAAAGACAGAATTACGGCAAGAGGCAAGAAATAGCTTTCATATTGTGCAGAAAGAATGAAATAGACGAAAATCACACACAAAATGAAAATTAATAAAGTCTGATTCCCTGCTTTGATTTCTTCTCTCGATAAACCGGAAAATTCAATTCCGTAACTACTTGAAAGTGAGCTTTGACTTACTTCTTGAACAGCTTTAATCGCATCACCGGTACTGTATCCGGGATTACTTGCTCCGGAAATACTTGCATTGGTAAATAAATTAAAACGAGTAATGGTTTGCGGACCATAAATTCGGTTTAATGTAACGAATTGCGTAATAGGAGTCATTTCTCCATTGGATGTTCTGACAAATATTTTTTGTAAATCTTTTTCTGTTGCCCGATTCTCCGGTAAAGCTTGAATCATTACCCGGAATTGTTTTCCGTAGCGTGTAAAATCAGCGGCATAAATTCCTCCGACATAACCTTGCAAGGCATTGAATAAAGCACTTACGGTAACACCCGATTGTTTAGCTCTTGGAATATTAAGTTCAATTTCATATTGAGCATAATTAGTATTAAAAGAGGTTTGAGCGTATTGAATCTCGGGACGTTTCATCAATTCCCCGATGAAATCTTGAGAAGTTTGATAAAACTCACTTAAATCTCCACCGGAACGATCTAATAATTTTAAATCAAATCCGGAAGAAACTCCAAATCCTTGAACACTTGGCGGAGAGAAGAAAATCATATTGGCTTCCGGCATTTGAGCAGCTAAGCCAAATAATTGTCCGACAATAGCATTGGTGGACATGGAAGGTGCCTTTCTTTCGTCAAAATCATCTAAGCCAATCATCGCCATTCCAAAGTTTGAACCTTGTCCCGAAACGAAACTGAATCCGGAAACTAAGGTAACATTTTTCACACCCGGAATTTGAGAAGCTTTTGCATAAAATTCGTCCTGAACAGCTGCTACACGGTCAGAGGTTGCACCCGGAGGCAATTCAAAGTTCCCCATAATAAATCCGCGGTCTTCGTTGGGAACAAATCCACTCGGCATCGTTTTATTGGCATAGAAAATCCCGATACCGCATACTGCCAAAATCATAAAAGTAATCCATTTATGTTTTAAAAGATAACTAAAACTTCGGGCATATTTTTGTGTAACGGCAGTGAAACCAATATTAAAAGCATGGAAAAATCGTTGTATGAGATTTCTCTTTTCCGGCATTTTTTTGTGTTCTTTTAAAAGTAAGGCACACAACGCCGGACTTAAAGTTAAAGCGTTTACAGCCGAAATAATGATGGCAACAATCAATGTAATTCCAAATTGTTTATAGAAAACGCCGGTCGGTCCTTGAATAAAAGTAACCGGAATAAATACGGCAGCCATAACTAAAGTAATGGAAATAATAGCTCCGGCAATTTCTTGCATGGCACTTAAAGAAGCTTCTCGTCCATTCATGTGTGTTTTTTCCATTTTAGCATGAATTGCCTCGACGACGACAATGGCATCGTCCACCACAATTCCGATGGCAAGTACCAAAGCAAATAAGGTTAATAAGTTGATGGAAAATCCAAATAAATTCAGGAAAAAGAAAGTACCGATAATCGAAACCGGAACGGCAATCATCGGAATTAAAGTCGAGCGGAAGTCTTGAAGGAAAATGAATACAACAATGAATACCAAAAGGAAAGCTTCAATCAATGTATGTACCACATTGTTGATGGAAGCATCTAAGAATTCATTGGTATCAAACATAATGGTATAGTTCAATCCATCAGGAAAATCTTTTGATAAATCTTCTAATTTATCTCGAAGTTCAATGATAATATCTTGTGCATTTGAGCCGGGCGTTTGGTAAATTGCCATAGCTACTGCCGGTTTTC
>JAQVDG010000196.1 GCA_028698395.1 Weeksellaceae bacterium | reverse complement strand
CGAATGGAACAATGGTTTCACCGCTGTCTTAGGATTCAATGTTGAGAATTTCTTCAAACCGAATTTTGAATAAATAATTCAAAAAATAAAATGAAAAAGGAACAGCAGTTTGTTGTTCCTTTTTTTTATGAAATGAACTTCACCTTGCTGAATCAAATTCCGTATTTTTGAAAAATGTTTCTAAAAGAGATTATACTTCGGAATTTTAAAAATTTTCAAGAACAAAGATTTGAGTTTTCACCCAAAATCAATGCTTTTGTTGGAGCTAACGGAATTGGGAAAACCAATGCTTTGGATGCTATTCATTATTTAAGTTTGACTAAATCTTATTTGAATTATTCCGATACCCAAAACATACGTTTTGATGAAGATTTTTTTTCAATAGAAGGGATTTTTGAAAAAAACACAATTTCTGAAGTTGTGTTCTGTGGTGTTCAGCGAGAAAAACCCAAGATTTTTAAGAAAAACTCCAAAATTTATGAACGGATTTCAGACCATATCGGACAATTTCCGGTTGTTATGATTTCACCTTATGATTTGGATTTGATTAAAGAAGGAAGTGAGATCCGCCGGAAATTTATCGATGCTATAATTTCACAGTCCAATAAAGAATATTTACAAAAATTAATGCGCTACAACCGTATTTTGGTTCAACGAAATTCGTTACTTAAATATTTTTTTCAAAATAATACATTTGACAAAACTTCATTGTCGATTTATGATGAAGAATTGTGCATTTTAGGTGAATTTATTCATCGGGAAAGAAAAAAATTCATTGATGATTTTTTGCCGGTTTTTCAGCATTATTACAAGATTTTATCCAAAGGAAATGAAACGGTGAAAATTGAATACAAATCCCAATTGAATGGAGCTTCTTTTGCAGATTTACTTCAAGAAAATTTAGCAAAAGACAGAGCAGCTCAATACTCCACACAAGGCATTCACAAAGACGATTTGGATTTGACTATAATTAGCTACCCGATTAAAAAATTTGGTTCGCAAGGACAGCAAAAATCCTATTTGATTGCGCTTAAATTGGCACAATTGGAATTGATGAAAACGTATCTACAAATCACGCCTTTGTTGCTTTTGGATGATATTTTTGATAAATTAGACGAATCCCGGGTAGAACAATTGATTTATTTGGTCAATGATTCTCGTTTTGGTCAGATTTTCATCAGCGATACCCATCCGGAACGAACTGAATCCATTATTCAACGTATTAATTCAGACAGTAAAATCATTCGATTATGAAAAGAAAAGAAAATCAGCAAAGTTTGGGAGAAGCTATTCGGTCTTTGATTTCTGAATTGGGCATGGAAGAAAAAATAATGTTGGTTCAGGCAGAAGAATTATTTCAAGAAATGATGGGAAAGTACATTATGAGTTATGTAGAAGAATTTTACGTAAAGAATAAAGAATTATTTATCAAAATAAAATCACCGGAATTAAAAAATGAACTTCAGTACGGAAAGTCTAAAATTATGGCTCATATCAATCAAGAAATCGGAAAAGACTATTTAATTGCTGTAAATTTTATTTAAATGCCACTTATAAAAGACTCAGTTTATATTTCACCTGCTTTTTATTACAAAAACGGTCATATTTCCACAATTTACCGAGGCCGTTTCTTTGAAACTCAGCCACCTGAATACCAACGACATCGTTTGGAATTATCCGATGGAGATTTTTTGGACATTGATTTCATTGAACAAAACCCACAGAAAGCCATTATTTTATGTCATGGTTTGGAAGGAACTTCCGTTCGAAATTATAACAATACAAGTGCACAGTATTTTTTGACACATAATTTTTCTGTTTTTGCTTGGAATAATCGAAGTTGTAGTGGTGAAATGAATCGTTTGTTAAAACTTTATCATCATGCTGCCATAGAGGATTTGCATGCGGTGATTGAGTATGTTTTGAGCAAAAATTACAAAGAAGTTTATTTATTGGGATTTTCATTAGGAGCAGCTCAAATCATGAATTATTTTGGAAGAAAAACAGTGGATTCCCGTATCAAAGCCGGAGTGGCAGTTTCGGCTCCGATTCAGTTAAAAGATAGTGCCGAACGATTAAAAAAAGGATTTAATCGGGTATATTTAAAAAATTTCACTCAAAAAATAGAAGTAAAGCTCAGAATTAAACAAAATCAATTTCCGACTGCTTTAGACTGGAAAAAATTAAATTCTATTAAAACGTTTGATGAAGTGGATGAATATTTTACAGCACCCGTTCATGGTTTTTCCGGAAAAGAGGATTATTACAGAAAAGCTTCACCTGATTTTTCTATGTCGGAAATTAAAACTCCAACTTTGATTATTAATGCATTAGACGATCCTTTTTTAGGTGAAAATTGTTATCCGAAAGAATTTGCTAAACAAAATGAATTTGTGTTTTTGGAAATGCCAAAAAATGGTGGACACTGTGCTTTTCCATTAAAAAAACAAACAAATTCCTATTCAGAAATTAGGGCTTTGCAATTTTTTGAAGAATTGTGCTGAAAAATTACCAATCCATTGCGATAGCATTAAAAATTTGAGAAGTCAGTTGTTCTAAAATACTGTCTAACAAAGCCGATTCAGCTTGTTGTAAGGTTTGGGTAGCATCAAAATCTTCATAAGCCGAAAAAGAACGGTCAAAACTTTTACTTTCTTCTTTATTGTTTTGATAACGAACTCTTACTGTTACTGTTAATCGGTTTTTCCCGGCAGTTTCATTAGCCTGAATAGCCACAGAACTTTGTTGATAAGAAGTGATTTCACCTTCAATCAGTAAATCGGTATCTTCATCATTGGTCAGGTTTAATTTTGTCCGATTATTGAAAATATCTTGCAAAGCATTGGTGAACTCCCGGCTTAAATTTGGATTTTGATACGGAGCATAATTGGGAAAAGTAGCAATTCTCAAGGTTTGCCAATTGGGGTCAATGGAAGAACCGGATAAAGTATAACAAGAATTCAGTAAAACACTGAAAATCAGTATAAAAATAAAACTGAAAATTATTTTTATTTTTTTAGAAAGAAGCATAATAGTTGATTATTCTAATTCGTAATGTTTGATTTTTCTGTATAAAGTCCGTTCTGAAATTCCTAATTCTTCTGCAGCAGAACGACGTTTTCCGTTGTGTTTTTCTAATGCTTTCCGAATCATTTCTTTTTCATTGTCTTGCAAAGACAAAGTTTCGTTTGCATCTTTTACCTCTTCGTATTCATGGTCATAAAAATCATAATCCTGAATGATGGAAGCAGGTGGTTCTTCATTTGGAACAATTTTCATCGGTGAAAAATCACTTTCGGCTACGTTTTGTTCGCGAATAACTCTTTGTAAAGTGTCCATATTGGACGAGGAAATAGTTTCTTTATTATGAATCAAATCCAAAGTTAAGGCGCGTAAATCATTTAAATCTTGTTTCATTTCCAATAGAAATTTAAACAAAATTTCTCTTTCTAAATGATCACTATTATTGTTTGATTTATTGTTTCCAACTAAAACAGGAAATGAATTTTGAGAAGGAAGATAAGATTTTATTTTTTCTTCACTTATATAGCGTTCTTTTTCTACCACAGAGATTTCTTCTGCAAAATTCCGTAATTGACGAATATTTCCCGGCCAAGGATAATTTACAATATATTGCATGGCTTCAGGACTTATTTCCAAAGGAGGCATACGATATTTGGCAGCAAAATCAGCAGCAAATTTTCTGAATAATAATGGAATGTCGTTTTTTCGATTGCGAAGAGCCGGCATATCAATTTGAACTGTATTCAAACGATAATATAAATCTTCTCGAAACTTTCCTTTTTCTATGGCATCTTCCATTTTCACATTGGTTGCAGCCACAATCCGAACATCGGTTTTTTGAACATCAGAAGAACCGACTTTCATAAATTCGCCACTTTCTAATACTCGGAGTAATCGAACTTGTGTTGGCAAAGGCAATTCTCCGACTTCATCAAGAAAAATAGTTCCTTTATCGGCAACTTCAAAATAACCTTTTCTTGTGGTTGTAGCACCGGTAAAAGCTCCTTTTTCATGCCCAAAAAGTTCAGAATCTATTGTTCCTTCCGGAATTGCACCACAGTTGACTGCAATATAATTATTGTGTTTTCGTGCGGATTGAGAATGAATGATTTTTGGTATGAATTCCTTTCCAACTCCACTTTCTCCACTTACCAAAACGCTAATGTCTGTTGGAGCGACTTGAATAGCTTTTTCTAAAGCACGATTCAGAGCGGTATCGTTACCAATAATTGAAAATCGTTGTTTTATCGTTTGTAAATTTTCCATTCTTTTTTTGTTTCAGATTCTTTCTATTTCAAGTTGTAAGATGTTTAACTTTTGCTCAATTATCTTTCCTAAACTTGAAAGGATTTTCTTTAAGAAACCTTAATTGTTGTCCTGATTTATATATTGTCATTTCTGTTTTTAAATATTATAACTAAAAAACCGAAATAAACAAATTAAACCATTTCCCCCAATAAGGTAGCAGAAGTACAGCTAAGGGCTTTTACTTTAACGAAATCACCGACTTTTGTTCCTTCTACTTTCGGGAAAACCATTACGGCATTTTGTGAAATTCGACCCGACCATTCGTTTTTATCTTTTTTACTGTTTCCTTCAATTAAAACTTCATAAGTCTTTCCAACAAAAGCATCCATTCTTTCTTTGGAATGAATTTGTTGCAAATCGATAATTTCTTTTAGTCTTCGTTTTTTTACTTCTTCCGGAATATCGTCTTCCATTCGTTTGTCAGCAGGAGTTCCCGGACGATTGGAGTAAGCAAACATATAACCGAAGTCGTATTTCACATATTCCATTAAACTTAAAGTATCTTGATGTTCTTCTTCGGTTTCACCACAAAAACCGGCAATAATATCGTGAGAAATAGAACAATCCGGTAAAATCCGTCTGATTTTATCAATTAATTCTAGATATTCCTCCCGTGTATGTTGACGGTTCATTCGTCGGAGAACAGAAGTACTTCCTGATTGAATCGGCAAGTGAATGTATTTACAAATGTTTTCGTGTTTTGCCATAACATGCAGTACACTTTCGTGCATATCTTGCGGATTGGAAGTG
>JAQVDG010000195.1 GCA_028698395.1 Weeksellaceae bacterium | reverse complement strand
TGCAAGAAGCACTACGGAAATTGGAAGTGAAAATGCAAAAACAAGATCCACTAAATCCGGATCTGTGGACAGTATTCGTAAATAACTATAAACTGTGGGGAATATTGGATCACCGGGCAGGACCAAACGGTGAAGACTTACTAACAATTCTATTCCCGGAAGATTACTAATCTTCCAACAAACAATTTTCTTAATTAAAAAAATGGAGGTCAAACTTATGGCAAAATAAATGTTTAGAACCCACCCCTAATATCTCACCAAAACATATTCATCAATTGCAATACTACGAGGTAGTATAAACCAATACTATACCGGGTGAACTATGTCCATTTCTAAACAACCACCATTCAAGTTTGATCTCCATAAAACCATAGGAGATCAAAACAATGCAACACCAAATCAAGCAGCTAATATGTCTGTGTGAAGACAGAAAATACAGACTAAAGAAAAATTGTATCAGCTTTGAAAACAACTGGTATGAATCCGAGTACCTTGAAAACGAAACAATCTTCTACGATGAAGAAAGATACTGGATAGATGACTGCAGATACTCAGATTACTTAGAGGAATATTTACCCGAAGAAGTATTTATAACTAAGCATTTTTATTGCGAAGGGTGTGAAAATTATTTTCATGAAAACGAAAGGACGGAACACGTTTATGGAAATACTAGCTATTGCAATGACTGCTTTTATGAAAACCACACCTACTGCCGCCAATGCGATGAATCAATAAGAACTGATGACTCGCGCTATTCAGAGATTACTCAATATGACTATTGTGAATATTGTTTTGGGGAACTGCACAGTTACTGTGAAAATTGCGGAAACGATTATTGGACAGATGACGGATGCAATTGCGGTGTATCAATACACAACTATTCATACAAACCTGATCCAATATTTTTTAAGAATCCAAATGAGAATTCAAAATACTTTTTAGGAGTAGAACTTGAAACAGAATCAAAAGGTAATTGCAGATCAAGCTGCGCCGAAGAGATAAATGAAATCTCAAAACTATATCACTTAAAAAATGACAGCAGTATTGAGGACGGATTTGAAATTGTAACTCATCCTTTCAGCCACTCCTGGTATAATGAGAACAAATCTATATTCAATGATCTACTTGATACTCTGAGAGATCATGGATTCAGATCTTACAACACATCAACATGCGGCATCCATATCCACGTAACTAAAAGCTACCTATCCGGTTTGGACATAGCCAAGCTGCACTTATTCTTCTATCAAAACGAAGAGTTCATAAACGTGATATCTCAAAGAAATCTTAATAACCTAAATCAATGGGGCAAAATTAAAAAGGATAAAAAAGCAATATACGACCAGAGCAAAAAGAAAGGTGGCAGCGAGAGGTACACAGCAATAAATCTTCAGAACCATAGTACCATCGAGTTCAGAATATTCCGGGGAACATTAAACGACAGCTCATTCCACAAGAACATTGAATTCGTTATTGCCATCTGCAATTTCGTCAAAGTAACATCCCTTCAACAACTCACCAAAGAACAATTCTACAGCTACATCGATACTGACAAAAACTACAAAAACTTAAAAAAATTTATGGAGACAAAACAATGTGTATAATAGTACTAAATAGAAGAGAACAATTAACTGAGGATCTACTTAAAAGATGCTGGTTTTCCAATAATGACGGAGCAGGATTAATGTATTCAATAAATGGTCAGCTAACCATTTTTAAGGAACTAAAAAACTTCAAGACCTTTTATGAATATTATTCAACACTCAGAAATGAATTTAAGAAAACAACAATTGCGCTGCACTTCAGAATAGCAACATCAGGAAAAGTAGATACAAACAATATTCATCCATTTAAAGTAAATGAGAATCTTGCCTTCATGCACAACGGAATAATCGATATTCCATTGCAGAGAAAATCGAAGGTAAGCGATACAATAGCATTCAACCAAAAAGTATTGAAACAACTGTCCCAAAATTTCTTAAACAATGTCGCGATTAGAGAATTAATTTCGAGATACATTGATGGATCAAAATTATTGTTTATGAATAACCAGGGAAAATACTGGATAATAAATGAACAGCTTGGACACTGGGATAAAAAAGGAAACTGGTTCAGCAATTACAGCTATTGCGAATCAACATTCCTCAACGAAAGAAACGCATTGTTGAAATACGATATTGGAGACTATGAATATTGCCAATACTGCGGAATAGAATTACTTGAAGATAGAGAAATGGTTAATGAAACTTGTTATGGCTGTATGCAAAGATTTGCAACTGAAATCGGAGGTTGTGTGATCGATGAGATTTAAATTATAACCATTCAAACCAATAAGAGCAGAATACCTAGTGTGATTCTGCTCTTTTCTTAATTTAGTTATTTAATAGTCTTTTAAAATTTCTATAAACAATATTTTTGCAAACCTCAGGAGTCTCCATATAAATCTGAGATAAACTGTTAATAATTATTGGTATTGCTAATGAGGAACAAGGACTACCTCTATATTTTGCAAAAGGTCCATCAGATTCAGTCAAAACTCTCTGGGGAGGAATGGATTTTATAACTTTCTGTCCAGATAAACTTATGGTCATTGGCAAATTGACAGAAAAATAGAATCCATATTCAACAGCCCGCTCAAGTTCTTTTAATGACCCGGAATACCAATGCAAAATAACTTTGTTTGAAAAATCATTTCCTATTATATCAATTACATCCTTATAAGAACCCCTTGAGTGAATTGTTAATACTTTATCATTGTGGATTGAGCATGCGCCAATTATTTTTTCAAATACTCTCTTTTGTTCTTTTTTATTTTCAGTGCTTTGTTTGCCGTAATCAAGCCCTATTTCACCAATGTACCTGGTCTTTTTAAGATTCTCTAAGAAAAGGGGTAATTCACTTTTCCTTTGATAAACAAGCTCGGGATGGAATCCTAATGCAGGTCTGATATATTTAGATTTTTCAGTAAGATTATATGTATGAAAAAAAACACTGGGTGTGTTCGTGACTGCAATTGTATAAATTTTGTTTTTTTCTATTTCTTCAATGATTGATTTTGGATCGGCCCATAAATCAAGATGGAAATGAGTATCAATGAAATGCATCAGTATTACCTTATTTAATAAATTCTTCTACTTCCTTCATCCCTCTTTTGTAAACATCCAAATAGTTTTGCAAATCTTTTTCAGAGCCAGGTAGACTTCCTGCTGATAATAGTGAAAAGAATACTTTTTCTTTATCACTATTAAATCTTTCAATCCCTATCTTGAATGCTCTCAAATCTCTCCCACTCTTTTTCTTGGGTGAAGGGGGATTACTTACGATATCACAAAAATATTTTGAATCATAATTATCAAATTCAGCTTTTTTTATTGCTGATCTTCTTATAATACACGGAGTACAGTAACCACATTGTTTCTCGACTGCATGGTACCATTGTTGAGAGTGACCTACTTTCGCACAAGATAAAGTTTTACTCACATATTTTTTTAATATATCTGGACGTTTACAGTTTTGGAGCATTTCCCCTTTAGTAAAAAAAACATATGGATTAATTAATTTGTTTTCTATTTCTAAATTATGTAGCAATTTATTTATTTCATCAACAAACTTTGGATGAGTCGTCTTTGTACTGTATGAACCGAGTCTCGTCTTTGTTAAAGGTACATTTAATGAAATTAATCCGTTTTCTGGTATTAATAAATTTGTTTTACTGCTATATGAATTAGCGACTAAAAGACCAAGTGCTATAAAAAGAATAGAGCGAGCTCTTTGATTATCGTCACCACTGAAGTTTTCATTTTGCTTTTTGGGTTGAACAAAAAAGGAAAAATGAGTTATATCTTTCAATTCAAATTCTTCTTTTAATGTTATTGCCAACTGGGATTGAATAGTTTTTTCACCAGAGTTACCTCCTTTATGATGGCTCACAAGGACAGTATCCTTGTATTCTTCAAGAGCATTAATACCGCCAACAAAGGAATCAAGCCCACCAGAGAAAAGGCACACATTTGCTATATTTGGTTTTACTCCTAACGTTTCATTAAAGTAATTATTTCTTGAACGGAAAAATATTTCCCACTTATCACCACTTAAAAATGATAAAAGTTGCTCAACTAATTCTTTATTGTTATCCCAAAGTTCCTTATTCATAACTGGTAGATGTAATTTAAAGTGGCGACTCCAATTGAAAAACCCATATTGTGCCCTTGAGATTAGTTGATCTGAACAATAGACTGCTAAACCCAGATTCATAAAATCTGAAATTTCTTCTGAAGGTGATAACTTATACTGAGAAAGAATACGATTGATGTTATGAGAAATTGGATAAGCTCCCCCTTCATAGTTGAAAGGAGGTAAACTAATTGACTTCTCTTTAGCGGATTCTGCTACAGAGAAGTCATCATCTTTTGTTGATTTTAATACAATATTGAAAATCATAATTCCTCTAATGATTGATAAGCAGTTTCAAAAACATCATCCAGAATTCTATTAATTTCATTTTTCTCAAAGGTTGATTTGTTTTTAAAATCAATTTCAGAAAACTCAAGCTTAATAGAATCTTTAATAAATTCTTTCATCTGTCTTTCTATTTTCACAATCTGAGTTTCACTTATTTCCTTATTTTCAAGAACAATTCCAATTTCATTAATCCATTTTGAATAAATATATGATGAAGCATAGCTAGTAAATATATCTTGAATATTTTCATTGGTGATATTATCGAGTACAGATAAATCATTGTTACTCAAATCAAAATCTTTATATATTTCATATAAGGTTTCTGTAACTGCATCTGTTGTGATTGAATCTTCAACAGTGCCATCATGGGGGGAAAGAAAATCAACAATTTTATTAATGGCTGATTCAAGTGATAGTCTATCAAAATCTAAATTGAAATATTTTCTAAATGTATTCCCAACCCCATTATTTGAAAAACTTGAGAGCAGAGAACCTAACCTAACGCCAGCTTTTTTCCCTGAAATAATTGATTTAGAAATTCCTTTTGCACCACCTCCATTTCTAACATAAGACTTAGCTGCTGATTTGAATTTGGCTGAATTAGGATTCTTACCATAGCTTGACAAT
>JAQVDG010000194.1 GCA_028698395.1 Weeksellaceae bacterium | reverse complement strand
TTTGTTTTTACTTCTTTTTGGAGCTGTTTCCCTATTCATGACTACTTCCATTATTTTTGATTGGTTTGTCATACGGTAATTAGAGGGAAACTATTTTCCGTTTATAGTTTATTCAAATTTAATTTGTGGTTTTTTGTACTTATTGACTTCTTACTTACTTTTTAAAAATAAAAAATCGGCAAGTTATTTATTACTTTTTGCTTCCATCTTATTGATTTTGAGTTTTATTTCACTTGGAATTTATATTAACAATGGAGGGATTTACGAAGAAAAAACAGTAAAAGCCATGACATTCCGAAGTAGTATTACGCTCATTTTAACTTTCGTGAGTTACAAATTAACAGCAAAAAGAAAGTAATAACCCTATTTTTTTTACTTTTGCAATCAGCAAGTCGCTTTGTCGCTTTTCGTTTAAAAACGAAAGGAGGAAAGTCCGGACACCACAGAGTAGCATAGCGGGTAACGCCCGTCGTCCGTCCCAGACGGAAAGGACCAGTGCAACAGAAAGCAAGTACAGTTCGGCTGTAGTGAAATCAGGTAAACTCTATGCGGTGCAATGCCATGTATAGCGATTGAGTAGGGTAACTCGCCCGATGTCGCGGGGTAGGCAGATAGATTATGTTGGTAACAGCATAACCAGATAAATGACAAAGATTCGCCACAGCGAATACAGAATCCGGCTTATAGACTTGCTGTTTTTTTAATGAATTGAACTCTTTTTTACCAAAATTTAGTCCGGTCAAAAATTGCCATCCGTGTGAAGGAATCTTATCTTTGTCATTTCAATTTTGATGAATGGATATATTAGAACAATACAAACAAATCGTAGAAAAAGCACTTCAAACTCATAATTTTAATCACAGAACACCTAAAGAATTGTACGAACCTTGTGATTATATTTTGAATTTAGGCGGAAAACATCTTCGTCCGCTCGTTACTTTATTGGGAAATTATGTATTCGACGGAAATGTGGAAGAAGCAATAAAACCGGCTTTAGCCATCGAATATTTCCATAATTTCACTTTAATGCACGATGATATTATGGACGAAGCACCACTTCGACGCAGCAAACAAACTGTTCATTTAAAATATGGAATTAATACCGGAATTTTATCCGGCGATGCATTGCTGATTGAATCTTATAAAATGTTTGAAGATTTATCGCCTGATAAATACAAAGCAGTCGTTCAGCTTTTCACCCAAACAGCCGCTGAACTTTGTGAAGGTCAGCAAATGGACATGAATTTTGAAAATCAGAAAAAAGTAAGTTACGAGGATTATATTGAAATGATTCGACTCAAAACTTCCGTTTTGGTGGGTGCAGCTTTTCAAATTGGGGCAATCATTGCCGGAGCCTCAGAAAAAGAACAAAAAAAATTATATGAATTCGGATTGAATTTAGGGATTGCATTTCAGTTAAAAGATGATTATTTAGATGTTTTTGGTGAACAAGGTTTTGGAAAAATTCATGCCGGAGATATTTATGAAAACAAAAAAACCATTCTTTACATTCAGGCATTAGAAACAGCAGATGAAAACAGTTTGAAAGAGCTTAATCATTGGTACCAACTCAAAACTAATGATTCCAAAAAAGTAGATGCAGTAATTGAAATCTTTAAAAAATTGAAAATCAACGAATCCAGTATGCGATTAATTGAGTTTTTTACAGAAAAAGCACAGAAAAATTTAAATGAAATCGAAGCATCTGATGAAAAGAAAAATGTTCTAAGAAATTTAGCTTATTCATTAATTAACAGACAAATTTAATGCAGTTCAGGACTGAAATACCGCTACACGAAAGTTTGTATAAAATCACTCATAATCATAATATTATGGGTTTTGGTTCGTGTTTTATTGATTCGATTGGAGAGAAATTAGAAACCTCAAAATTCAGAATTCATCGAAATCCTTTTGGAACTTTATTTCATCCGTTAGCGATTGAAACAGCTTTAGCAAGAATTCTTTCGTTGACCTATTATACAGAAGATGAAATTTTTAAATTTGGAGAATTACATTTTAGTTGGGATCATCATACTTCGTTTAACCGAATTAGTTTAAATGAAACTTTGAATGCTATTAATTCTCAATTGGAAGTAGCTAATGATTTTATTCAAAAAACCGATATTTTTTTGCTTACTTTCGGAACTTCAATGGTTTACAAAATTAAAGAAATGGATTTAATTGTGGCAAATTGTCACAAAGTACCGGCTTCTCAATTTCAAAAAACTTTACTAACAGAATTACAATTGAAAAATTCAATAAAAAACTGTTTTAACCTTATTTTGGACATTAATCCCAAAGCAAAAATCATAACAACCATCAGTCCGGTACGTCATTTAAAGGATGGATTTATTGAAAATAATTGGAGTAAATCACGATTAATCAATGCTTTGCATGAAGTTTCCTCTCAATTTGCACAAGTTGATTATTTTCCGGCTTATGAAATTATGATGGACGATTTGCGGGATTATCGTTTTTATAAAGAAGATCACATACACCCGAATGATTTAGCGATTCAGTACATTTGGGAAAAATTTTCTTCGGTTTATTTTGAAGAAAAAACATTGGAGAAAATAAAAATCACTCAAAAAATTATTTCTTCTTTAGCACATCGTCCCCTAAATCCGGAATCTTTGGCTTATAAAGAATTTTTATTTAAAACGAAAAAACAAATTGAACAAGCGGAAAGTTTATTCCCAATAAACAGTTTTCATCACGAAAAAGAAACATTAGAAAAATTAATTCATCATGTTGATTGATACGCATACACATCTTTATTCTGAGGAATTTGATGAAGACAGAAATGAAATGATTCAACGAGCAGTTAATGCAGGAGTGAAACGTTTTTATATTCCTGCCATAGATTCTTCTTATACACAACGAATGTTTGATTTGGAAAACAAATACGAAAATATTCATTTGATGATGGGATTACATCCGACTTCTGTTCAACCCGAAACTTTTGAAAAAGAATTACAATTCGTCAAAAAATGGTTGGATAAAAGAGAATTTTGTGCGGTAGGTGAAATCGGAATTGATTTGTATTGGGATCAATCTACATTAAAAGAACAACAAATAGCATTTAAAACGCAAATTTCTTGGGCGAAAGAGAAAAAAACACCCATTGTAATTCATTGTCGAAATAGTTTTGATGAAATTTTTGAAATTTTAAAAGAGGAAAAAGATGAAGAATTATACGGAATTTTTCATTGTTTTACCGGAACGAAAGAACAAGCTGAAAGAGCAATTGGCTTCAATATGAAATTGGGAATAGGAGGAGTGTTAACTTTTAAAAACGGAAAAATCGATCAGTTTTTAAATGAAATTCCTTTAGAAAATATAGTTTTGGAAACGGATTCACCTTATTTGTCGCCGGTTCCATATCGTGGAAAACGAAATGAATCTTCTTATATTACATTGGTTTCCAAAAAATTATCAGAAATTTACAGTTTACCGGAAGAAGAAATCATCCGGCAAACCGGAAAAAATGCTTTAGCTGTTTTCACAAAATAAATCAGGAAACCTTCGCTAAATTAGCTGAAATCGTATTAATGAAATTCGTTAAAGGACCTTTGGCCATCATTTCAATCATCATATTAAATTTCCCTTCAAAATTCAGAAAAATTTCAGATTCGTCGGCATTCAATTCACTGATGTTTATGGTTAGATAATATTCGAAATTTGGCGAAGGCGACTCGAAAATTAATTGAGAAGGTTCTATCGCTTCTTTTAATTTCATTCCTACTTTCGGTAAATTCCCAATTTGCACGCTAAAGCCTTTTCCTGATTCATGTACATCAAAGGATTTAGTATCATCCGGCATTAAATCCCGATAATTTTCCATATTGGACAGAAAATCAAAAGCTTCTTTTTGATTCTTTGCAAAGCGAATTTTTGGTGTATCTACATTCATCTCAGTTGAAATTAGTATATTTGATTTTAAATGGTTTCAAATGTACAAAGTTTTTTATAACGAAAAGGTAATCATTTTGACGGATTCACCGTTAAAAAATATGAAATCATTTAAATTCAATGTAGAAAGTGTTTTTGATGAAGTTTTATATTTACTTCGTCATTCTTCCACAATGGAATTGAATATTTATTACCACAATTTAGCAAAACTTTGGAATTCTTTTAAAACTCATTTTGATTCTTTAGAAGCTGCCGGCGGACTTGTTTTTAATCAAAAAAAAGAAATTTTATTCATTCACCGATTGGGAAAATGGGATTTACCGAAAGGAAAAGTTGAAAAAGGAGAAACACCTGAAATTGCGGCATTGAGAGAAGTAGAGGAGGAGTGTGGTGTTAAAAATTTGAAATTAAACGAATTTCTTACAACTACTTACCATATTTATTACCAAAACGGATTAAAATTCAAAACGACTTATTGGTATAAAATGACTTCGTGTGAAAATGAAATTTTAATACCTCAGACTGAAGAAGGTATTGACTTAGTGGTTTGGAAATCAAAAGAAGAAATTGAGAAAATTGTAGCTGAAACCTACGAAAATATCAAAATCGTTTTACATACTTTTGGTCTTAATCAGCTGGTTTAATCAATAATTTACTGATTCTACCAACCGGACCAATGCATCCTGCATCGGATTTATGACAAGCTATGCATGAATTAACAAGTTGATTGAAATTAGTGACAGAATTCGATTCTTCGGAATAAAATTGTTCTAATTTTTCTAAATAAATAGTGGCATAATTAAGAAATTCCTGATTTTTCTCAAATCCTTGCGACATTTCAGCCGTATGAATTTTCTTGAATTTTTCAGGAAATTTCTTTAGTGATTCAGAATTATCAAGAATTAAAACCCGAGTTTCTTTTAATTCAGCATACATTTCCTCCATTAAAAGTGCCATTTCTGATAGTTCATACAAATCCTGAAAAGCACTTTCTCCTTCTGTTTTTTCCACTTGTTTAGGGAGTTCAGTTTGAGAACAAGTGATAAAAACAAAATTCAATAAAATGAAAAGGACAGATTTAATCTTCAGCAACTTCATTCAAAGATTTTTTCAACAAAACGCCTTCTGCCATGAATGTATATTCAATTTTAGGTTCTGTAATTGCTGCAATTTCTTCTGCAGTTTTTCCGGCAT
>JAQVDG010000193.1 GCA_028698395.1 Weeksellaceae bacterium | reverse complement strand
TCCGAAGGGCGTTATCCCATTCCGCTGGGTTTGGAAAACGACAGCATGGCTTTGGTAGCAGCAACACCTGTTTATCTGCATTTTGAAACAGAAGAAGCTTATAACCATGTTGACAGCGTAAGCAAAAATTTTACTGTTGGACTTGAAAACAATGTAAGTTGGGCGGAAGCAAATGACCGTGTAAGTTTCAGCGATGAAGATGTTACACTTTTGAGTCTGGGAATGGAAAATCTTACTGTAAACCTTGGCGAATACAGCAAAATAGTCCGAATAAATATTGTTGATACCGAAGTGTCAACCACGCAGCAAAGCATTGAAAATGGAATATTTGTTTATCCGAATCCTGCAGGTGACTATGTAAACCTGAGTTTGAACGGCGTAAAAGCTGATAAAGTTGAAATTTATGATATTACGGGTAAAATAATATCAAGTCAATTACTTGCAACAGACCACAATCAAATTCATATCGAAAACTTAAAGCCCGGAATGTACTTGTTGAAAATTTACAATAAAAACCAAAATGTCACAACTTTGAGATTTGTGAAAAACTAAGAGCCTCCTCATTTTGCAAGCACATTGCCAAAGCCCCTCGAGCCAACGCAATAACCAAAGCTTTGTCAAAGAGCTTACAAAGCCAACGCACTATTGGAAATCGTAATAAAAGATTTGCCGACGCTTAAAAAATAAAAAACTCCGACACGAAAGCCTACACGGTCAGAAAAGTAATATGACAATGAAACGAACACTGAATAACGACAATGGTTTACAAGACTTAAAGAAAGAACACCAGGCGGTAACAGCACCTAAATGTCATGCGGGGTTCATCGGTAAATGAGCGGTATCGCTACTTATAACAATCGCCAAATTTAGATTTATTATTGTGTTTAAATTTGTGAAAATTATCCTTTTTAATTAAAATACAATTAGTAAATTTGGCTCGTAGGTACTTTGACAGTGATGGTTCATTTAATCCCGCACAACACTTAGCTGCGAGGCGTTATAACCAAGTGGAAGAAAAACCGCTGTACATAAATTTTGTAAATGAATCTCAGGTTCTAAACAAATAATTAAAGATAAAACAAATTAAAAAGAACCATATTGAAATACTTTTGATTGAGAATATTTCGTTATGAAAAATATTCATTAATTTTAAAGTTAAAAATAAAGCAATGAAAACTAAAAATTTAATTGTAATTCTTCTTTTTCTAATGACATTCTTAATTAGTTGTCAATCAGAAAGCGATATTTATGGGAAATGGTCAATAGAAGATGTTCAAATGAAGGGAAACACTGACAATATTGCGATACTTGGTCCAGCATTGTCAGATTTTAGTTACTATGAATTTACCGAAAATAACGAATTGCTACTTTATGACAGTAAAGATGAATTATTGCAAAAAGAAAAATTTTTATTTTCCGAAGATGGTTCTGAACTACTAATTAAAGGCTCGGTTGACCAAGTAGTTAAAATAAAAATCATAAGTGAGACGGAAATTAAGTTAGAAAATGAAGGCTGTATTATGAAGTTAAAACGAAAATAAAAGCTCAATTTTGAACTATAAAATCTTTGAAAAATGCTTTTGAAGAAAAAACTCCTCATGTAAATTGAGTTTTGATTATTACTAATTGCCAAAATTATTTGTGCAGTTTTTCAACATGAAGATTTACTAGACGATAAAAACCACCAGGTTATAACAGCACCTATGTGATAATGCGGCGAGCGTGGGAACTTGGAAGGACATTACTCCTACTTTTGTCCGCCAAACCGATTTAAATTGCATTTAAAAATAAATTATCTTTACTGAAAATTTAGAAATAAATAAAAAATTAGTCAGCGGCTTGGCTCAGTGCGTAATTGACAATGAATTCTTTATCATGACCCGCACTCCACATAGCTGCGAGGCGTTACCGTGCAGTGAGAAAACAAAAAGACAGTCTTTTCCTGAAAGGTTGAAACAGAAATTTTAAATCGAGTTGCTACCTTGTTGACATCTTGAAAAATTATTGAAATTTAATCAGTTCGGACAATTTGAAATATTATTACTCGCAAGTTTTTCGGACAAATTGAGTTTTGGCAGACACAACTGAATGAATTGACAATCTGAAAGAAAATCATTTAATTGAAAGCAGCGGAACCGACAACAAATTCGAACTCTGACAGTTAATAGCGTAAACGGAAATGTCGGAATGAAAAAATGAAATGATTTTTCGTAACGGCCAACGCAAAAACTCAATTTGAAAGACATTCTGTAAAGGGAAAAAAATCTTAGTTTGAAAATTTGAGAAAAAATGCTCGTAAAATTGCCTGACAAGGTAGCGAACAATTCGGAGCAGTAAAATTTCGCAACGGACAGAAAAGAAAAAGCGGAAAAGCCTGCTTGAACGCATTGACAGACAAGTCGGACAATGCTGAAAATCACCGACACGGTAACAACACCTATATTTCATGCGGGGTTTGGGAGGGTAACCGGACAAGAGTAGCATTTTCGAAAATTTATAGTAAATTTGAAAAATTTTAGTAACCAAGCCCGCACAAAATATAGCTGTAGGCGTTACATGCCATTTTAATGAAAAAGACAATCTACATAATATTGACAATTTTTTTGACGTCTTGTAAGACTCAACAACTTGCTGTTATTAAATTAAATGACAAATTTGGGTGTATAGACAAGAAAGGCAATATAGTTATTCAACCGACTTGGGACTACATTCTTCAAGGAGACAAAAACAATCAACTCTTGGTAGAAAAGGACAGTTTATATGGATTTATAGACGGCAATGGACAAATAATTATTAAACCTCAATACCAAGATGCAGATTTATTTAGTGACGGACTTTCTGCTGTAAGTAATGGGAAAAAATATGGATTTATTAATTTGCAAGGTGATACGATAATTCCATTTTTATATGACGAGACTTTTATGGGTTTCAATAACGGATTAAGTGATGTAACACTGAATGATAGTTGTGGCTATATTGACAAAACCGGAAAAATTGTTGTGCCTTTGAAATATGAAACTTGTTATCCATTTATGAGCGCCTTTGCACAAGTTGAGACATTTGATGGAGACGAATTCCTAATTGACAAGAAAGGAAAGATATATGACGAAGACGATGTAAATGAAAAGCACCGACTTTGGGTTCCAAGAGAAGTATATCCAGGAAGTTTCACAACTTCTACAGGACAAGGAAGAACTAATAGTAAGGGTGATACAATAGTTCCACCAATTTTTAAAGTAACAGGTAACTTATCAGACCACATGTACATTGTTCAAGACAAAAATAATAAGTGGGGAGCATACAATGACAAAGGACAATTCACAGTTCAATGTAAATTTGATGAAATATGGCACTTTAACGAAGGACTTGCAAATTTTAAACTTAATGGCAAATGGGGTTTCGTGAACAAAAAAGGACAAATAGTTATTGAGCCAATATTTGAATATGCAAGCCAATTTACAAACGGACTTGCCTATGCCGAGATAAATGGTAAAGCAGGTTTTATAAATAAAAAGGGGAAATTTGTAATTGAACCCAAATTTGAAATTAATAAAAGTAGTAGATTTGAATAAAGACAAAAAAAACGGCATGTAACACGCGGTATAAAAAATTGCCGGTTCAGTAGGTTATTCAAGGGTTGTAGCCCGCTTCAACTTTTGTGTAACTTGACAGGAAATCACCCGCAATCGGCAACTTTTCATACCGCCAACCGTTACCGTTCATTGTAAAAAAAAACAATATGAAACAGATTACTCTAATTCTACTTATTTCATTAACTTTGTTTGGCTGTCTTTCAAAAAATCAAAATCAAAATATTGATTTAAAATATAAATCATATAAGCCAAAGGAAAAAAGTAGTTTTGATTCTTTATCTTCTGAATTATTGGATACCCTAAATAGAATCACTATGTATGAAGGGATGCCATTTGACAAAGAATATGGTAGAGCTAATAGTAATGAAACTTATTCTGTTTACTATCCATATCAATACTTAATAAAGAATGTTGATACTAATACACTAATAGATTTAACAGATTATCCTCACCCACTCGTTAGGTTATATGCTTTCAGTGCTCTTATAGAAAGAGATTCAACAAAAGTGTTTGATATAATAACAAAACACTTTATGGACACTTGTCTGGTTGAAAATCATTATGCCGATATGTATTCATATAATTTTGTAGTAGACCTCATGATTTACAAAGGAATTACAAAGCTCAATGACGTTGAAAAAGATAGTTTAATTGATATAATTTTCTTCGACTATACTTTTTTAAATTCTTATTATTACATATTACCGAATTTAGATCCAGATGAAAAATATTACAAGCAAATCAGAAAAAATGCTATTAGGTATTTTGATGAATTCTCAATAATTGCTTTATCAAAATACAAAAAAAAACAGGATATTCCGATAATAAAAATCGGATTTAAAACCAACACATTTACTAAACACAACTGGCATATTGGCTGGCTGTTTAAAGCAATTTCTAACTTCCCGGATAAGGCATTCCTTAATATTGTATTAGATTACCCTGAATTTATCTTTAGAAAAACGAATTCTATTGACACTGAGTTTAATTACTTTTATCCTGCTCTAGCAAAATACAAATCAAAAAAGAGTGTATCTGTTTTTGAAGAATGTATAAACCCAAAACATTATGAAAACGGAAAAAATGGATATTGGGACGACAACAAAGCTAGAGTATTAGTCGCAATCGAAGAAAATTATGATACCGTGTATTTTGAGTTAAGAGAACGATTGAGAAAAGAAGTTTCAGAAACTAATTTAAACTACGCAAAAAGAAGTATGGACTATGAAACTCATTCTTCTTGGATGTAGAAATTGATGATGAATAACAACGAAACGGTAACAACACCTATATTTCATGCGGGGCTTGGGTGCGTAACTGGAAGCGAATCACAGTTTCGAAAAATAATTCTAAATTTGAAAATTTTTAGTAACCAAGCCCGCACAAAACATAGCTGTAGGCGTCAAACTGTCTAAAAACCTCCTCATTGTTAATAACTTAGGAAGTTATTAATAATTTGCAAAAAAGTGCTTAAAATATTTGGTGAGGCGTTGGTATTTCTGTAAATTTAGTGCATGAAATACATAA
>JAQVDG010000192.1 GCA_028698395.1 Weeksellaceae bacterium | reverse complement strand
CAGACATTTTTTTCAATTGTATTTGAATTGATTTCTTTTTTGCTCTAATCCTTCCTTTTTCTGCATTCTCTTTAAACAAGACTATAAGTTCAGATTGAAGCTTTAAAAGAACTTCAAAATTGTTGTCATTATAATTGCAAGGCACATAATACTGGATTTCTTCACCAAAAAGTTGTTTGTCAATGATCTGGAATTTACCAATCTTTTCATACATACATTCCTGAATGTCTTTCAAAAAGTCAAATTCAAGTTTTGGACTATTTTGCGTGTGTTTAGCAAAATTCAATTCAGATTGAATGCGAAGGAAAAATTCTTTCTGAACATCAATAAGCTCCTTTTCCTGATATTTTTCATTAGAGAACGACTCTTTTGTGAACCGCAGGATCTCTTTATCTCTACCACGATAAATTAACTCTGATCGGATTTTACCTTTATTCTGCAACTTAAATAGCTTGACCTTCCCTAAATTATTCAGCTTCCCGTTCCGGTTGCACCTTCCTGCAGATTGAACAATACTTGCAACCGTAGCAAAATCTCGGTATAAAACAGGAAAATCAATATCTACTCCAGCCTCAATCAATTGAGTTGAAACAACGATTACATGTTTGTTTTGACGCAATCGTCTTTTTGCCAAGTAGATTTTTACTTTTCGATGGCGCGGAGTTAAATGTGTATTTAATAACAGCACCTCTTCTTTGTCGTATTCTTCAAGAAGTAGTTTATAAAGTTCCTTCGTATCATCAATTGTATTCAGAATAACCAAAGTAGAACTATTTTCAGAGAGAATAGAATCCTTTAATGTTTCTGAATCAATTGGCTCTTTATGTAAATCAATTTGATATCGATTAAAGAGATGATTGTTGAAGTAGCTTAAAGGCAACAAGGGATAAGGATTAGAATACTGTTTAAAGAATTTCAATGCGAAAGAATTGTCCTTTGGCAATTCAAAATTTGGCTGTGTTGCTGTTGATATGATTGCATAGCTGCCAAATTTCTCGCAAAATCGGTTTAAGTAAGCAACAAAGAAACCATACAGCCGGGGCGGCAATGCTTGGATTTCATCCAATAAGAAAATGCAATTTGAAAAGTTAGGGAGCTTAAGTAATTCGCTATTCCGATTACTCAATAGGGTTTCGAAAAAACGGACAAATGTTGTAATTACAAAAGGATAAGCAAATGTATTTTCCTGAAATTCGAGAATATTTGCCTCCTTTATCATTTCTTCGGATGGATTGTAATCCAATTCTTCCTGAACTTTTTCGAACCTGTGATTTTCCGATTTTGAATCAATTCTTTGAATGGAATCTTCATGGCCTTCAAATATCTTCAGAACTTCGGCTTCCACCTGTTCTGTAATTGAAAGAAACGGTAATCCGTAAATAATTCGCTTAGCTCCTTTGGACTTAATTATTTCAGAAGCCAAAGAAAGAAGCATTAATGTTTTTCCTGAACCTGTTGGAGCTGTGAGTTCAAAAACCTGTTTGTTTTCTTTCAATCCATCCTGAATATTCTGAAGAGCATTTTCCCTGATTTCAGTTCTTAATTTATTGAGCTCTGTATCCTGCTTTAGTTTTTTCAAATAAGAATCCAGTTGTAAACTAATACTAGAAGAAAATGAATGAATAGCTGTTTTTTGTTCTTCGATGATGTTTCCGATATTTCCCGCATCAGCTTTATCTGCTTGTAGCACGCTTGCAAAAGCAAATTGATAATCAATGAAAAAATCCAATGCAGATTCATTCTTGTTTCCATTGAAAGTAAACTTCTCTGAATAGCCTTGCTGCATTCTGGGATTCAATATGAATTCCCGGAAATCATCAATTGGAATAAAATGATTGGCAAAATCATAAGTCGGTAACTCTTGTTCTGTCTCCAGAAATTTAAACAACGCATAATTTTCATCCTTCGATAAAATACTTGCACCGGTACCATTGTAATCAACAGGCGTAAAATCGGGCAAATTGCCGTGGTGCTTTGCTATAATCACTGACAAGGCAATCAAATCGTTTTGTGTTAATTCGCTTACATCAAGGAATTGTTTTAGAGCATCCGCATTTTTCTTGTTGCAACAAAAAGCGCAAAAGAAAGCATAAGCTGACAAATAGGCATGGTTAGCATATCCACTTGCAGCTTTTAGCGGGTCAAGTTTGTCCTGAAAGTTTGGATTTATTTTTCCCAAATCATGAAAAATAGCTACTAACTCCGCAAAACGAGAGTTGGTTAGCTTTTTCGTATTATCTATCACGCCCTGAACATGCTTTAACAATGGCTTGTCAGGGTGAGATTTTAGCAATGTTATATCAGACACCATTTTTCAGCACCTTTTGATGAATGATATTCGTAGAACACTCCTTCAACTTGAATTGAATGAGGGCAATCGGGATAAATCACATTCTTATACTTCTCCGGAAGATTCCAAAAGTCATCTGTTTGATAGGTTGGCATTCTATCGAAACCAACTCGAAAACCACCCAGAATATCTTTTGGAATATGTTCCCCAGCAAGCACAAAGCCTTTAGTTTCAAATATTCCGTTTTCCATTGCAGAAAAATTGCCTTCCGATTCCCACTTTAGGTTAGCAGGGCAATTGTGCCATCCCAAAACAGGTGGATAAACAGTCTTTTCATCTTTAATTGAATGTATAAATTCATCAAAGATTTGAATAGACCTTTCATTATTCAAAGCAATTGAAACCAGAAATTTGGGGTCTTTCAAAAACTCAAAATACTTTGGAGTACCTTCAGCTGTTGGGCTGATTGCCGTCCTGCTGGTAAAACCCCATGAAATCTTCTTAACCGGATTAAGCAACTGAACCCCATAAAGTAAATCTTCGGATAGTTGTGGAAATTTGCTTTTCATATCTTCACGTTCAATACCCAAAACAGCTCCGATAAGTCCAATCAATGCAGTTTTGGTTATCAAATCGTGAGACAACGGATTGTTATTCGTTTCCGGTTTTTTGAAATGCCCCCAATTACCTTCTATGATAAGTTGGAAACCTTTCATAATGTAATTGCTTCAATTTTAGGTTTACCGGCCAGTTGAGACTTTATCGAATCGATTTCTGTATAGAATTTTATTTTTTCAACTTTTTCTGTCGCAGCTGCTTCCAGTAATTTGGAGAAATCAAGTTCAAAATCATCCATACTCCTTAGTTGTTCACCTTTTTTATCGTCTTTGGGCTTTAACTCAATCAAGCGATCAACCCCGTAAATCTTTTGGTTGTTCTCAGAATATTCAATTTCAAGCAAAAGAACAGAGTTTTGACCAACTTTAGTCCGCGAATGAGAACTTCCATCACCGCTCGTACCATACCAAAGCCCTTCGTACATCAATTTCAAATCCTCAGTCGTCATTCCTGTTTTTTTAGCCACTTTAGGGTTTACCCACCCGTGTATCTGAACCAAAGAATAGGGAACTAAAGTTGTCGTGCCAATTGAGCCTTGTGTATTGGTATCTTTCGACATAAAATGCGTCGTATTTTGATGCATTCTTAAATTTACTTTATTAAGAGATGGATTTAATAGAGCAAATTGAACAGGTCCAGTAAATTGAACATGGCCATTTTTACAAACATTTTTATCAACCTTTATCATCTTAGTCTCGTCATCTTTTAGTGTTGATATGCCGCCAAATAATCGAACATCAATTTGTTCTTTCAATATTTCACCTATATCAGTAAGCTTTTTCTCATTTCTGTTTTCAGCAATCCATTTTAGAACTCCCTTTGAGTCACTTTTACCAGCTCCAGTTTTCTCACTCACATAAATGTGGTATCCTTTTTCCTCAAAATAGGTTCGTACGTAACGCTTCATTCGTACATCACTAACCAAAATTTTCTTTGTTTCTTCATCGTAACGTTGTTCTCCTGTAAAAGGATCACCATTAGGAATATTATACGAAGTCTCGTACAAAAATAGAATCTCTGATTTTTTTACTTGAGTTGTCATTTCTTATTAGTTTTAAATGTTACTGAATATTTATTTCGTCTTCTTTTTTTGTTGCTGGGTCTTTTTTGAGAATTGGTTTGAAGTAACTCTCCATAAAGCCAAAAGCGCATTCCTCTTTGTCGTATCTTGAATTGAATTCTTTAACCTTTTGGGCTAAATCGTACGATGTTTGGAATGTAAACTTGCTTTTGTCGTGCATGATCAGTTTCTGCTCAATTTCATTTTTCAGTTTGATGAAATCGGACAAGGTTCCTACTCTACGGGTAAGGTTACCCACATAATTCTTCTCAAAAGAATTGATCTCTTGGCTCAGGTTCTTTGCCATTCCTCCTAGCATGAACCCGATTTGATAACTTTCTGATGTTGTAATTTCCATAAATCTATCGGTTTTAGAGTTTTGAATTTTCATTAGAAACTTGAAGTGGTATTTTAAATCTGCATAATTGTACCATATGAACTTCTTTTCAACATTACGGACAATAAATTCTGAGACCTGAACAAATGATGGTAGCAGTAAATCATCATTGTAATAATTGGCAGAATAGATCAATGGTAAAGCAGCTAAAAGATGTGATTTGTATTTTGCATTTGGTTTGAAAACCAAATATCCATTGCTGTCGACAAAGGTATTCCCTAAGATATTTCGAAAAGAAATCTCAATTTGAAGTTTATTGAATTCATTGATTGAGTCTAATTCAGAATTTCTTTCGAGATTGATTTCTTTTGCAATAGTATCAATTGTTTGATTTATTGTTCGTAAAGTACTTTTTTCTATCCCTGTTAGTTCGATTAAATCTGTTGTTGTATTTCCACTATTGTCTGCAAATACAAAATCGAATCGATTAAACCGGATTGCCCCTTCATTGCTTAAAATTGAGAAAATTGGGTCATTTTCAAGACGCGATTCATCTTTTTTCTCAAAAAAGAAATCATCATAGTCTTTTGCGTTGATTTCTTCTCCTTTAATAGAAACAGGATAAACAAACATATCAACGTCAGTATACTTCAAGCGGCGAAAGGGTTTTTTCAAGATACTACCAGTAAAAAGAAAATCTTCAAATTGTTCTTTATTCTTAAAGGCAAAAGACTTGAAGCTATTGTCAATTCCAAAGGATGGAAACTGAATATCGTTTTTATCGTTGCCAGAGCAAAGTGTGCGATATATACTCTTACTCGGCACTA
>JAQVDG010000191.1 GCA_028698395.1 Weeksellaceae bacterium | reverse complement strand
CTTATGCTATTGCCTTATTGATTATTCGTCCGTTTTGTGGTTATTGGGTGGATGTTTATGCACGAAAACCTCTTTTCCTTTTGGGACTTACTTTATTTATCTCCATGTTTTTTGGTTATTATTTTGCTATTACCGTTCTTTTTTTCATTATTTTACGATTTATACACGGTCTTTTTTGGGGTTTGGCAACAGTTTCTGCCAATACGGTAGCAATTGACATTATTCCAGCAGCGAGAAGAGCCGAAGGAATTGGTTTTTTTGGTGTAAATACTAATATTGCTATGGCAATCGCTCCCTTAATTGGAGTTAATATTTACGATGCTTATGGCTTTCATGCTCTGATTACTTCTGCTTTGATTATGGGGTTTTTATCCATTTTTGTAGTGATTTTCATTAAAGTTCCAAAGCGAAAAAAATTAGACAAAATTCCGGTTCCTTCTTTGGATCGTTTTATTTTACTGAAAGGAATTCCAATTCTCATCAATCAATTATTTTTATCTTTTGGTTGGGGAACTTTGGTCGCATTTGCTGTTTTGTACGGAAAAGAGACCGGCATTGACAATCCGGGAATCTTTTTTTTATTTCTTGCCGGTGGTATTATTCTTTCACGTGTAACTTCCGGAAAATTTGTGGACAAAGGACATCTGCACAAAGTCATGGTTACGGCTCTTTTGGTAATTACCTGCGGTTTTATTTCCTTTTCATTATTGCATAATATTTACTTTTTCTGTTTTTCGGCTTTTATCATCGGAATCGGTTATGGAACTTTATTTCCTGCATTGCAAACAATTTACATCAACATGGCTCCGGCTTCTAAACGAGGAACGGCAAATTCAACTTATTTGACAGGTTTTGATTTGGGAATCGGAACCGGTATGTTGATGGGTGCTGTTATTGCCGGGCGTTACGGATTTAACAATATGTATTTAATTACCGCAGGACTTTGTGCTATTTCTATTGTGATTTATTGGTTCAATTCCCGTTTGGTTTTTGAAAAAAACCGATTGCTTTAATTTTTCAAAATTTAGTTGTTGTATTTTATTTCATCCGTGAATTTGTTCCTTATTTCCATAACTTTGAATCAATTCTCCTTCAAAATCTAACCATTCTTTCCAACGTTTTTCCACATCTACATCTGTTGCATATTTTCGGGCAAATCCCAGAAAAACTGTATAATGATTAGCTTCCGAAACCATCAATTCATGGTAAAATTTTGCTAATTTTTCATCTTTAATATTAGTCGATAAAATCCTAAAACGCTCGCAACTTCTCGCTTCAATCATTGCTGCAAACAATAATCGGTCGATGAATGCTGAATTTCTTGTTCCATCTTTTTTGCAAAATTTCATTAATTTCCCCACATAATCATCCGCTCTTTCCCGTCCTAATGTATATCCGCGTTCTTTAATAATATCGTGAACCATTTGAAAATGCTGCATTTCTTCAATTGCAATTTCAGACATTGTCGCAACCAAATCCGGCAATTCCGAATTATTAACAATCAAAAAAATCGCATTAGAAGCTGCTTTTTGTTCACACCAAGCATGATCGGTCAGAATTTCTTCTAAATTTTGTTCTGCAATATTTGCCCATCTCGGGTCAGTCGGTAATTTTAATCCTAACATTTCTTTTTATTTAATCTCAACTTTATCAAAATTTTAAACATTATAAGTACAACTTTAGTAAAGTTTTCAAAGTTTCTTTGCAAAAATCGGATATTTGGCTGATGAATCAAAACAAAGTCTTATTTATTGGATTAGTTTGGCCGGAACCTACTTCTTCTGCTGCCGGGAAAAGAATTTTACAATTAGTAAGGTTTTTTTTAGACTGCGGATGTGAAGTGATTTTTTGTTCAGCCGCTACAAAATCAGATGCAAGTTTTTGTTTTAATTCACTTCGATTACATTCTACAACTAATTTAAAAGAAATTCCAATCGAATTAAATAATTCTTCTTTTAACGAATTAATTAAAGAACTGAATCCCGATATTGTGGTTTATGACCGTTTTGTGAGCGAAGAACAATTTGGGTGGCGGGTTTCTCAGGAATGTCCGGGTGCTCTGCAAATCCTTGATACTGAAGATTTACATTTTCTGCGTTCAGCAAGAGAAACTGCTTTTAAAAAGAATGAGAAAATCAATTTATACAATAAAACAACTTTGCGTGAAATTGCATCAATTCTTCGTTGTGATTTGAGCCTATTAATTTCCAAATTTGAAATGAACTTGCTACAAAATGAGTTTGCTATTTCACCAAAATTACTTCATTATTTACCTTTTCTCGAAAATAAATACCAAACATGGAATAGTCGATATGAGAAATCGTATGAAGAAAGAAAGGATTTTGTTTTTATCGGGAATTTCCTGCATGAACCTAATTGGCAAACGGTTTTGCATTTGAAAAAAGATAGTTGGCCAAAAATTAAAAAGCATCTGCCCACTACAAAATTGAATATTTACGGAGCTTATCCAACTCAAAAAGTTTGGGATTTGCACAATGAAAAAGAAGGTTTTTTAGTTCATGGAAAAGCTGAAGATGCTTTGGAAGTGCTTTCACAAGCAAGAATTCTTTTAGCTCCTCTTCTTTTTGGAGCAGGTCAAAAAGGAAAATTTATTGAAGCTATGCAAGTTGGAACGCCGATTGCCACAACTTCTATTGGTGCAGAAGCTATGTTTGATGAAATCCTTCCCGGAATTGTGGAAAATGATGAAAATAAATTTGTTGAAAAAACTATTGAATTGTATCAAAATAATGAAATCTGGGCGAAATCTCAACAAAACGGATTCCAAATTCTGGAAAAAAATTTTAATAAAGATTCTTTTGAAGAAAATTTTAAACAAACAATCGTACAATTACAATCTGAATTAATTCAGCATCGAAATCAAAATTTTATCGGACAAATTCTAAAATCCAATACCGTAAATGCTTTGAAATATATGAGTTTATGGGTTGAGGAAAAAAACAATTAGGATATTAAAGAATCTATATATAACAACATACTAATCATTGTTATTCAGTATTTTAATTTTATTTTAGACTTCAAAATTCATATTCCAAAACTCACTCAATTTCCACTCGTATTCCTTCACTGTGTGCACTCAATTCCGGTGCATACATATTTTGCAAACTGGTAATTCCATTTGAAAAATTCCCGGCATTATTGGCTCTCAAATCGTATTCAAAAACATAAATTCCTTTCGGCATACGGTCGATAAAAAAATTAGTGGCGGCATCTCGAGTACTTTCATAATAACCCAATCCACCTTGCCATTTGTAGCCCGACAAAACATTTATCGGTTCAAACCCGCTGGCTCTCATATCTTTAATATGAACAAATTCCATATCGCGGTCAATTTGGATTTCGAGTCGAACCGTTACCAAATCACCAATTTGAATCGGTGTATTTTCGGTAATCGGAGTCAAAATCAGTCCTTTCTCCGAATTCTTTTTTAAGAAAAGTTCTTTTTTAAATTTAACTCCGGTTTCAGCCGGTGTAATTTTATCCAAATCCTCAAAATATTGCCAATACATAGCTCCCCAAGCAACACCCGGTGATGTCTTCTGAACTTCTACTTCTGCCATTTCAGCTTTGATTTCAGATTTATTCCAAACTGTTTTCACATAACCACTTCCACTTTGTGGCGTATTTTCCAGCGTTTTCAAATCCAAATTATTATCTCCGATTTTTATGAAAATTCCTTCTTCAGCGTTCGTCCAGTCTTTCCCGGTATTCATCAGTGCAAAAACCGCTTCAGTCGTAGCTTTTGTTGAATTCCACTGATTTGTTTGTCTATTTTTAAGCAACCAAACTTTCATGCTTTCCACACTTTCCACATCATTCAAAACTTCATCAAAAGCTTCAATTAAAAGTGCTTGAGTTTCAATCGGTGCTTGGTACCAATACCAACCGGGTTTGTTGGATTTCCAATACATCCCCATTTCATCACTTTCAACGGAATTATCTTTTATGGATTTCAACAAGGTTTCGGCTTTATTTTTTTGTCCAAAACGATTATAAATCAATGCCAGCATCGCTTGTGTTTGCAAATTCTGATTGAATTCATTTTTGCTCAATTCTTTTAGAAAATAATCTTTGATTTGATTTCCTTTTTTACTCAACGGATATTTTTCCAAGAAATAACTTCGGGCATACAAGTATTGAATTCCGGTGTAAGTCGATGGTTTCAATTTATTATTCTTCAAATACTTATCGAATTCTTTTTCCATTTCCGAATCAATAAAACGAATTGCATTTTTAATTATTTCATCTGTATTTACTTTCAGTTTTTCATTGGAATCAATTCCCATAGCTTTCAAATGCCCGAATCCCGAAACAATATGCGTAGTGATATATCGACTTTCTTCACCTCCATCAAACCAAGGAAAACCACCGTTGGATGATTGTTTATTTTTCAATTTTTGATACGTGCTTTGTAGCTCATTTTGCATTTTATTCAAATCAAACAGAACCGCAATTCGCTTCATTTGTTCTTCCTCGCTTTGCGCATCGCGCACCCAAGGCGTTTCTTCCAACAAAAGCGATTTCAATTCCTGATTTTGTTCGAGTTTGGAAACCAATTCGCCTTTGGCGTTCCAATCTTCAAAAACCGCTTTTATTTTTGGATTCGAATTAATGATATGCTGCGAAATCAAATTTCCGTACAAACGTGCAAAAACTTGTTCCGAACATTCGTACGGATATTCACGCAGATAAGGAAGTGAAAAAATCGCATACCAAATCGGGTTGGTAGTCATTTCAAAAGTCAATTTGAAATTATCTAAATTTTCTGATTTATTATTTTTCAATTTATCCAAAGTGAAAGTTTTGCTTTGATTTTCCCGAACGTGAATCGGCAAAGTTTCGGTCACCATCATTCGATTGGTCAAAATCGGTAAAACGGATTCTTCACCATCGGAAAAATCGCCTGCCGAAGCGACTACACGATACACAATTGCCTGATGCGTTTTCGGAATATTCAACGACCAAGAAACATTGGCACTATTTCCTTTGGCAACCGTAATCGATTGTACAGCATTGATATTCCCAAATTCTTCATCAATCGGTTCCATAGTGAAAGCATCAAAAAGCATCAATTTGGCTTGTCCACTCAGTTCTTTATCAGAAAGATTACTGATTTTTGAT
>JAQVDG010000190.1 GCA_028698395.1 Weeksellaceae bacterium | reverse complement strand
GCACAAAACATTATGGATGCTATTGAACTTTCTAAAAAAATTCCATTTGAAAAAGTGCTGTATGCCATTGGAATTCGTCATGTGGGCGAAACCGTAGCAAAAAAATTAGCCAAACATTTTAAATCTCTTGAAAATCTACAAAATGCAAGTTTTGAGGAGTTACAAACGGTGGATGATGTAGGTGAAAAAATTGCACAGAGCATTCAGGAATATTTTGAAAAAGAGAAAAATCAAATTCTGATTCAAAGGCTCAAAGAAGCCGGATTACAGATGGAAGCAGGCGAGGAGCAAGCTTTGGATTCTACTGTTTTAGAAGGAAAAACTTTTTTATTTACCGGAACATTGACTCAATTTTCCCGGACGGAAGCCCAAAAATTGGTCGAACAAAACGGTGGAAAAAACAGTTCGGCAGTCAGTAAAAATTTAGATTATTTAATTGCTGGAGAAAAAGCTGGAAGTAAGCTCAAAAAAGCACAGGAATTAGGAACGGTGAAAATAATGAGCGAAGATGAATTTTTAGCAATGATAGGTAAGTAATAAGCCTATTTTTCAGGATTTCAAATACTTTGATTATTTTTGAAATTTCAAATAAACAGCGGAATGTCTCAAAAAATCCTCAAAACTCCGATTGAATATTTAAAAGGCGTTGGCTCTGAAAGAGCGCAAAGTCTGCAAACGGAATTGAAACTGTTTCGCTACGAGGATTTATTGAATTTTTTTCCGTTTCGGTATATTGATCGTTCCCGTTATTATAAAATCAATGAAATAAATTCGGATTCAGCTGAAATTCAAATTGTTGGAAGAATAAAAGGAATTAGTGAAATCAACCAAAAAAGAGGAAAACGTTTAGTCGCAAAATTTGAAGATGAAACCGGACAAATTGAGTTGGTTTGGTTCAAATACACCAAATGGATGAAAGAAAACATTGAGCGATTGGCTTTTGAAAACCTTGTCGTATATGGAAAACCGAGTGAATTCAATCGGAAATTTACTATTGTTCATCCTGAAATTGAAACTTTGGAAAATCATAAAAATACGCCGCATAATCTTTATCCGGTTTATTCAAGTACAGAAAAACTTCAAAAAAAAGGAATTAACAATCGGTTTTTTCAGAAAATGCAATTTCAGTTATTGTCTGAAATTCAGATTTTGGAAGAGAATTTATCGGATGAGATTTTACGAAAATTTAATTTCCAAAATCGTTTGGAAACATATAAACAATTGCACTTTCCAAGCTCTAATGAAAATCTTCGTCAAGCAATTGAGCGAACGAAGTTTGAAGAATTTTTCTTTATGCAAATCGGTTTTTTGATAAAAAAAATAAACCACCAAAGCAAATACAAAGGATTTGAATTTTCCAATATAGGAAATTATTTCAATGAATTTTACACTCGCTATTTACCCTTTGAGTTGACGGATGCGCAAAAACGAGTGGTAAAAGAAATTCGGAATGATTTGGCTCGCCCGATACAGATGAATCGTTTACTTCAGGGCGATGTGGGAAGCGGAAAAACCATGGTGGGATTACTTTCAGCTCTTATTGCGATGGATAACGGTTTTCAAACGGCATTTATGGCACCAACCGAAATTCTGGCACAACAACATTATCAGGCATTGACCGATTATCTTTCAGAAATGCAAATAGAAGTCGGACTTTTGACCGGTTCAACTAAAACCAAAGAACGAAGAGTTTTGTCTGAAAAACTTCAATCGGGTGAAATTCATATTTTGGTGGGAACACATGCTTTGATTGAAGAAACAGTGATTTTTAAGAACTTAGGTTTAATTATAATTGATGAACAACATAAATTTGGTGTAGCACAACGTGCCCGTTTTTTAAAGAAAAATAAATTTCCGCCACATACTTTAGTTATGACGGCTACACCGATTCCAAGAACTTTGGCAATGAGTCTTTACGGTGATTTGGATATTTCGGTGATAGATGAATTACCGGCAGGCCGAAAACCTATAAAAACCGTTCATCGAAGAGATAAAGACCGTTTAGGATTGTTTGGTTTTCTAAAAACTGAAATCAGAAAAGGAAGACAAATTTATATTGTTTATCCCCTGATTGAAGAATCCGAAAAATTGGATTATAAAGATTTAATGGATGGTTATGAGAGTATTACACGTGCATTTCCATTACCGGATTATGCGGTGAGCATTGTTCATGGAAAAATGAAACCGGCTGATAAAGAATTTGAAATGCAGCGGTTTGTAAAAGGAGAAACCCAGATTTTAGTTGCTACGACGGTGATTGAAGTGGGAGTAAATGTTCCGAATGCTTCGGTTATGGTTATTGAAAGTGCCGAAAAATTCGGTTTGTCTCAATTGCACCAACTTCGGGGAAGAGTAGGGCGAGGAGCAGAACAGAGTTATTGTATTTTGATGAGTAAAGATAATTTGACGGAAGATGCTTATACTCGAATTTCTACTATGTGCCGTACAAATGATGGTTTTGAAATTGCCGAAGTTGATATGCAGTTGCGTGGTCCGGGTGATATGATGGGAACACAACAAAGCGGAATTTTGAATTTTAAATTAGCAAATTTAGCAAAAGATCAAAAAATTCTACATGCAGCTCGTTTTATGGCAGAAGAAATTCTGACTAAAGATTCTAATTTGTCTCTTCCGGAAAATGGGGGTATTCGAAAGCATTTTTTAGAATACCATCAAGAAAAAATTAATTGGAGTCGGATTGGGTAATTAATTTTTCAATTCTTTCTGATAAATCTTCTGAATAACCTTCAAACTTTTGGACTAAAGCTCCATTTGGGGCAAACAAATAAAATGTTGGTGTTCCAAAAACTTTATATTTAGCATAAGTATCGCTTAAACGTCCTTTCTTGTCCCATAAGATAGTCCAATTTTCATTGTGTTTTTGGGTCAAACCATCATACCCTTTTTGACTTTTATCAACATAGAAAGTTACGATTTCTAATCTTTCATTTTGATTTTTTTTGATTTGTTCAAGGTCTGGAATTGCTTGAATACAGAACCCACAATAGACAGTAGAAAAATCCAGCAAAACGTATTTGTTGCTAAAATATTCTGAAAACATTCTTTTCTTTCCATTTTTGTCTAATGCTGAAAAATTATAATATTTTTCTCCAACTTTTAAGTCCGGATATTTTAAGTGGGATTCAATGGATTTCGCATAAGCAGTATTCCTTAATTCTGGATTGAGTTTGTCGATATAATTTTGAAGTTTTGATTTAGGAATTTCGGTTTTGTAAATTTCCATCAAGTACAATCCGTAATAAGAATTGAAATTTTCGTCAATAAAGTCATCGTTAAGTCTTTTTAATTGATTATCAATAAGTCGCACCTTTCCTAAAGGTTCTTTAGTACTCCAAAAAGCATTTTGTAAGCTGTCATTCCATTTTCCTTGTTCTCTGAGCACAAACATTTCATTGATGAGTTTTTTACGTTGGATATTCAAATCTTTTTTCTGTTGAGAATTCTCATAATTCAAAATATTATATTCTGAACCTACTGCTTTTATATCATAAGGGAAATCTTCAATTTTTGCGTTAATCGTTATAGTTTCATTACCAATGAATAAAGAAGTATAAATAAAATCTTTTCCGTTATGGATTGTCAAATGTACTGGTGTTGGTGATTCTTCAAAACTTCCATTTAATTGAAAACGACCATTTTTTAAGTAACAACTATCCAATATGATATTTTGTCTTTCAATTTTCACAAGTGCATTTTCTTGAAATCCACTTAGTTTTCCCGAAATTTTAAAATTATTTTGGGCGTTTGCTAATGTGCAAAAAAGCATCAATCCTGTGGTTAATATTTTATTCATTTTTGATTTATATGATTTTTGCGATTTACTCGTCTTGTATTTAAACTGTTTATTATAGCCAGTGTTTGATGGTTAAATTAGGTCAATTTTAATAAGTTCCTCTTAAATAGCCTAATTGCAATTAGATTTAATATTCCACCAATCGCAAAAAGTATTATAATTCTTGATAAATAAGTTGGGTCAGTTATTGATAAATTCCTCCAAAAAATATCATAAAAACTTTGAATACTCCAGTAATTTACAGAAACAACCGCAATTTTTTGCATAAATACAGGCATGAAAAATAAGGGAATCATACTTCCGCCGATAGCACTCATAACCAATATGATTAAAGTTGAAAGGCCTTGAATCTGTTCTCGTTTTTGAGCCAAAGACGCTATAAGGACACCGAAAGCCGAACAGGCAAAAGCAGTGGCAATTATGGTTAAAAGAAGCTCGGGAAGATGGGGAGCTATGTCAAGCCCAAAGACTACTTTTGCAAATAAAAACATAACTATTAATTGTGAAACTGAAATAATATTTGCCGAAATCATTTTTCCCAGTAGAATATTAACCGGTTTCATCGGACTGTATATTAAACGTTTTAACGTTCCTTCTTGTTTTTCATCCAAAAGCCCCATTCCAATACCGACGACAGAAAATAAAAGCATCATCACCGCTGTGCCTGCAACCGCCTGAACCAATCCTAATTGATTGTCATTCTTTGCTTTTAACAACTTTGTCATCTTTAGATTTTGAGAAAAGAAAGCAGAGGTGGGATTGGTACTTTTATCCTTGTCTCGATTACTTTTAGAAATTCCATCCGAAATCGCTTTAAACAAACCGTCTGATTGCGTTTGCACATTTTGCTGTGATTCTATATCCTCAATTCCATTCGATTTTATCAACTTTTTTCCTAAGACTTCATTTGAGTTTTCAGTTGAAAACGGGAGCATTGATAAGGTCGGTATCGAAGCTTGTTGCAACAGTCCTACCTCAATTTCTTTAGCTTCATCGTATTTAAGCTCCAAAGGTAAATCGTTTCCGGTGACCAGGGAATCAGAAAAACCTTTATAGAAAATTAAAACACTGCTTTCTTTACCGCTCTTAATTAATTTCTCAGCTTCTTTCAGCTTGATTTGTTTGGTTTGGATAGATGAAAGTGAATCCAATTGTTTAATTGCCGCTTCAGATGCCTTTGTATTATCTAAATCACTGATTAATAATGTGATTTTAGCGCCGGCTTTTTCTTTCCCCACACCGCCGAAAGCAAATGCAAATAAGGTGATTAGTGCGATGGGTATTGCAAAAGTTAAGAGTAGAGAACGCCTATCTTTTAAGAATAATTTTAGGTC
>JAQVDG010000189.1 GCA_028698395.1 Weeksellaceae bacterium | reverse complement strand
TTTTTCCCTTCTTTTAATTTTAACTTTTCCCAGTTTTTCTTTACTTCTTCTTCGTCATTTATTTTTGTGTCGCCATAAATATGAGGATGCCTGAAAATCAGTTTTTCACAAATTCCATTTAGTACATCGGCAATATCAAAATCATGGGTTTCAGAAGCAATTTTTGAATAAAAAACCAAGTGCAGAAATAAATCGCCTAATTCTTTTTTTATTTCGTCTTTATTGTTTTCCAAAATCGCATCAGACAATTCGTACATTTCCTCAATTGTTAAATACCGGAGCGATTCGGTGGTTTGTTTTTTATCCCACGGACATTGTGCGCGTAAATCATCCATAATGTCGAGCAAACGTTCAAAAGCTTTCAGTTGTTCTTTTCGTGTATTCATTTTTTTATTTGTAGGAACGGACAAAGTACGATGTATTTTGAAAAATTCAATAAAAAAACCGAACAGATTCTTTAGAATTATTCGGTTTTCTTCTTTTTCTATAGTTTGAAATTAATTTTCTTCTTCAATTTTTTCTTCTTTTGTTTCTTCGGATTCAGGTTCAGGCGTAACCAATCCTTTTGACTGAAGAATGTTGTACCATTGAAATAATTTTTTCAAATCGGAATCATATACTCGGTCTTCGTCGTATTCCGGTAAAACTTCTTCCATATATTTTCTCAGATTCGCACCGGATTCTTTGTGATTAATGGCGACTCCTCCATTTTCTTTATGGTAGATTTTCTCAAAAACATCTTTTAATGGAAATTCTTCTGAAACGCCATAAATAGCGACATTTTCCAATAAACTCACATTGTTTTGAGCCGAAATGGATGTTTTTTTACCTTTTTCTAAATCTTCTACAATAAATCCTCCTTTAGCTTGAGAAATCAATTTGTACAAACCCGGTTTTCCTGCGATTGAAATAATTTTTGTTAAATCCATAGTTGTTAATTATGTTGTTCGTTATTAATTTGGAAACTGCATTTTGTAATCTGCTTTTACTTTTCCTTTTGAAATATTTTTTAATTTATTTTGAATCAGTTTTTTCTTCAAAGGTGTTAGATAATCTGTAAACATCACACCTTCTATATGGTCGTATTCATGTTGAATTACCCGGGCACGAATATCGGAAAATTCTTCTTTGTGAAATTGCCAGTTTTCGTCATAATATTCTATTACGATGGTTTCCGGGCGGTTTACGTCTTCACGAATTCCCGGAATGCTTAAACAGCCTTCATTGAATTTCCAGTCATCACCTTTTTTTTCGGTAATTTTGGCATTAATGAATACTTTTCTGAAAGATTGTAATTCATTTTGAATATCTGCGTATTTTTCATCTTCCGTAAAAGGAGTCAAATCAATTATAAATAAACGAATCGCCAGGCCAATTTGAGGAGCAGCAAGTCCAACGCCGTAAGCACCTTCCATGGTGTCGAACATATTGTTGATCAGGATATTTAAGTTTTTATATTCTTTGTCTATATCAATTGACTTTTGACGTAAAACCGAATCTCCATAAGCTCGAATGGGTAATATCATTACATTTATTTTTGTGCAAAAGTACTTAATTTATCGAAAGTGAAATCGGAGAGAAGACTAAAATAAGCTTAAATTTTCTTAAATTTTTAAGTTTTGTTTAGTTTCCATATACGATTGTAAAATAATAGTTGCACTTACTTTGTCAACTAAAGTTTTGTCTTTTCGTTTTTTCTTGCTTAGTCCGGTTTCAAATAAAGTCTGAGCGGCCATTTTGGAAGTAAAAGTTTCATTTTGTCTAAAAATTGGAAGAGAAGGATGTTTTTGAGTAAATTTTTGAATGAATTTTTGAATTTCTGTTTCCAATTGCCCTACTTCACCGTGCATACGCATGGGTAAACCCACTACAATTTCCTGAACAGGATTTTCAGCAATATAAGTTGTTAAAAATTTCATTAAGTTAGCTGTTTCAACTGTTTCTAAAGCAGTTGCGATGATTTGTAATTCATCGGTTACAGCTATTCCGGTGCGTTTTGTTCCGTAATCAAGTGCAATAATTCTTGGCATGCTACAAAGATAAGGATTTACAGAAAAACGAGAGGAATATCATTTTACCCACTAACAATTTGGCAAAATTATTATAGTGTTTATGTAAAGTTTTATATATTTGAGAGTTGTTTAAGTACTTAAATACGTCACTAATCATACACAAAACCATTGTACGTAATTATTAAAACACTATGCAAAAATAAAATACTCTATCTACAATTAGCCATAGATTTTGATTTAAATGTAAAATTCAATTATCATAAATCCATACAGTTTGAAGGAGGTGTTCAAAGTTTAAGAACCATAAAGCCAAAAGGATTTAAAGTAATGGGGCAATATGATTCTGTGTGCCTTTTTGGTTATTGTTTTATGCGAGAAGAAGAAAGAACATTTAATCTTGACCGAATATCTGGACTTAAAATAAATCCAAAAGAAATTGAATTTTGGTCTGAATAAGACAGCCTACATACAACGCGAATTGCGTAATAACCAAATTTTTAAACTAAAAATCCTATCTTTGAAAATATCAAACTGTTAATTAAAAATTGTAGAATACAATAAAATTGAAAACAAAGTGCTTTTACAGAATTCAACAACTTTAGAATTAGTGTTTTAAGGTTGTTTTTTGTTTCTAAAAGCAAAAAGCTAAGCTGAAATAGTTGTAAATTTGTTCGGTTACTATAAGCGAAATATGGCAAAAAATAGAATTTTAAACGTAAACGAAAATAGCTGTTATTCATCAAAACGAAACGGACTTTATTAGTTTAACTGATATGACTAAGAGTTTTAACGAGGGAAGCGGTTTGATAGGGAAATGGATAACAAATAAAAATACATTGGAATATTTGGGTGTTTGGGAAAAAATCAACAACCAAAATTTTAATTACCCCGAATTCGGGGTAATTGGACAAGAAGCTGGGACAAATCGATTTATAATGTCGGTTGGACAATGGATTGACAGAACAAAGGCTGTCGGAATGCTTGTGAAAGCAGGTCGTTACGGAGGAACTTATGCACACAAAGATATTGCTTTTCATTTTGCAATGTGGCTAAGCCCTGAATTTCAAATCTATTTGGTTAATGAATTTCAACGATTAAAAAGTGAAGAAAATGACCGTCTAAAATTAGAATGGAATTTACAGCGAACTTTAGCAAAAGTCAATTATCAAATCCATACTGACGCAATCAAAGAAAACTTGATACCGAAAGAAATGTTTATGCAAATGAAGCTGATTTATTGAACGTTGCGCTTTTCGGAATTACTGCGAAAATTTGGAAAGAAAACAATCCCAATCAAAAAGGAAATATAAGAGATGATGCAACTTTGGAGCAATTAATTGTTTTGAGCAATATGGAACATTTTCGATTAGTGAGTGCAGAGCCAAAACGAAGTTTTGAGCTATGCCGAGCGTAGAAAATGAAGAACAAAGTTCAAAGTATCAACGCTTTGCTTATCAGACAAGGTTTACCACAAAGAGACAGATTAGTTCAACTAAATAAAGTTGCCATAACACAAATGAAATCGTTACTTGAAAGTAACTCAATGAAGAAACTAAAATAAACTGTAGAAATTGCAATGAACCGCTAACAAGGGTAACTATTGCACAACCCTAATTTTATTGGTTTTTGTAATTTAGCAAATAAAAAACTCCTTTAATTTATTTTTATCGGTTAATAGTGAAAATTAATACTGGAAATTTAAAAGCGAATGTCTTAGATTTTCAATAAATTATACTTGTTTTTCAAAGAATTGTAGTACTTTTGCACCCACTTTGGCGGATTTTAAAAACAAAGTATTGAAAAACAAAAGTTTAACGACTCTCAAAAGCAATTTTCCGCTCTTATTTTAAATTGAAATTTTGAGATACAAATTTAAAATTATGTCAGAAGAGACAAGAAACGAAGAAGTAGAAGAAGTTGTAAAATCAACAGTTGAATCTACTTCAATCAATGCCAACGTAACCCCGGAAGAATTCGACTGGGAATCATTTGAATCAGGATTAAACGAAGAAGACCGTAAAGAAAAACTCGAATTAGAAAGAATGTACGATGATACATTGGAAGATTTGGATGAAAATTCGGTTTTTAAAGGAAAAGTAGTTCGTTTGACTGACAAAGAAGCTATTGTTGACATTAACTTTAAGTCAGAAGGAGTTATTTCATTAAATGAATTTCGCTACAATCCTAACTTAGCAGTTGGTGATGAAGTGGAAGTAATGGTGGATACGCGCGAAGACAAAAACGGCCAATTGGTTCTTTCACACAGAAAAGCAAGAACATTAAACGCTTGGGATGCTGTGAACTCAGCTCATGAATCTCAAGAAATCGTAAACGGATACATTAAAGCACGTACCAAAGGAGGTATGATTGTAGATGTATTTGGAATCGAAGCTTTCTTACCGGGTTCACAAATTGATGTGAAGCCTATTCGTGATTACGAACAATATGTAGGCAAAACCATGGAATTCAAAGTGGTTAAAATTAATCCGGAATTCAAAAACGTTGTGGTTTCTCACAAAGCACTTATTGAAGCCGACATCGAAGAACAGAAAAAAGAAATCGTGGCTCAACTTGAGAAAGGACAAGTATTGGAAGGAGAAGTTAAAAACATCACTTCTTATGGAGTATTTGTTGACTTAGGAGGAGTGGACGGTTTGATTCATATTACAGACCTTTCTTGGTCAAGAATCAACCATCCTTCAGAAATCTTGGAAGATGGTCAAAAAATCAATGTGGTTATTTTAGATTTTGACGAAAATAAATCAAGAATCCAATTAGGAATCAAACAATTAGAAAAACATCCTTGGGAAGCTTTGGACAAAGATTTGAAAGTTGGCGACAAAGTAAAAGGAAAAGTTGTAGTATTGGCTGATTATGGTGCGTTTGTAGAAGTTGTTCCGGGAGTTGAAGGCTTAATCCACGTTTCTGAAATGTCTTGGTCCACTCATTTACGTTCTGCTCAAGATTTCGTAAAAGTAGGAGATGAAGTAGAAGCTGTTGTTTTGACTTTGGATCGTGATGAAAGAAAAATGTCATTAGGAATCAAACAATTAACTCCGGATCCATGGACAGATATTACCGCTAAATATCCGGTTGGTTCACACCACAAAGGAAAAGTAAGA
>JAQVDG010000188.1 GCA_028698395.1 Weeksellaceae bacterium | reverse complement strand
ATTTTAAAAGTCTACACAATTCCCTTTTCCGAGCAAAGTGTTTCTACCGATTGATTCAAATTCAAGTTCTTTACTTTTAGAAACTATTTTGAATTCATCTTTTAAGTTGTTATCATCTGAATAAGCAAACAAATCTAGTTGAGGCTCTTCAACAACATATACATTTTCAATATCAATAGTCTCCTTATACATTAGTTTTGCTTTTTAAAAGTTCTTTAACGTCAACTCCCAAAATTTCAGCAATTCTATATAAGTCTTCTAATCGTGGTTGCTGTCTGTTTTGTACATAAGCATTTACCATATTATAACTTTTACCTAGTTGTTCAGCCAACCAAGTCTGCTTTATTCCTTTAGTTTCCAAGACTTCTTTAATCCTGTTCATTGGTTTTGTCTTTGTTAAAGTTGCAAAAGTAGTCAATTTTGTATAAATATCTCAAAATATTGTGTCTTTTCTGTTGATTTGTCAGGGTGGTGGGTGGGCTTGGTGTGCGGTTGGGCAAAATTAAATGTGGTGTTTTTGTGTCGGCAAGTGTGTCGGCAAAACACCTCTTTTAATTTTGCGAAGCGTTGGCATTTTCGTCTTCCGTTTCTGTTCGTTTATTGTCGGTCGTGTCGGTTTTTTAGGGTGAGTGCTAACGTTTTGCGTATATGTGAAGTACGCATAGCAGAAACTTTAAAATTAAATAAAAACCTTAATTGCGTATTTCACATATACGCTGTTAGCAACAGTACGGATTATGAAAAAAATTGATGAATACAGCGAAAAATCAGGTGCTTTATTTTTGATAGAACAGCACACTATCGGTAGTTTAAGAGACGAAGCGGATTTAGACAATGCTAAATATCACGCACAGCAGACAATAGGTTTTATGGAAGATTTATTGTTGAATATAGATGGTACGATTGAAGAAAAGATTCAATTTCTATCAAAAATAAAGGAAGAAATACCTAAGTTCCACGGTAAAGGTTAGTATTGTTGCTAACGAGCCGCGGCTTGGCGAAGGTGGCGACTTTTAGCACTACACTTCAATCGAAGCACGAGTGTTCAAATTTACGAAAAAGTTTGATACGAAGCACTAACTCGCCACTTTTGCCAAACCGATGTTGGTAGCTGGGCTGGTTGTTATTCGCTCGTGTTTAAGTATTTCATTGCGGTTTGTTCGTCTTGTTCAATGGCAATTTCTACGGCTTTTTTCGCTGTTTCTAAAAGTTGCTCGCTTTCAGTTTTAAGGCGGAAACTTTCTTCTACCATTTTTGCGATTTGTTGTTGTTTGTCAAACGGAATGATTGGAACAACAACGTTTTCAATTTCGCTTACTCGCCAATGTAAAATGATAGAACCTCCTGCATCTCGTTCGGCTTGCATTTGAACCAATTTTGAGTTTAAAGCCAAAGTCAAATATTCGGGTAAAATTTCTTTTGTGTTTTTAATTTGTAAATGCAAAATTGCACCCGATGTTATTCCGTTTAAATCTTCACGAAGCAAGTAAGCCGTTCCTACACTCCCGTCTTTGCTGAATAAAATCGTGTCTTTTTTCGGTTTTAGTTTCGTGATTAACTCTTTATTTTCGGTTACGAAAGCATTTGTTAGTTCTTTGTCGGGTTGGCTTAAACCAAATTTATTGTAGTCGGAAACTCTGTAAAATGGCAAACCTTTTTCGTCTGAATAATGAGCCGAACCCGGCTCAATAGATTTTGAAATACTTACCAAACTAACAAGCGAACTATGTTTTTGAGATTTTATTTTCTCCACAATTTGCTCATATTTCACTTGATAATACTCCGCATCTAAACGCCCCGAAATTCCAAAGCTGTCTTTAAAACTTTTGATGTTTACGGCATCTTGGCTTGGCGTAAAATCTTGTAAACCGATTTCTTGTAATAGAATATTTTCGGCTTTGTTGTAAAGGTTTTGAGAAGTGGCTGTTAGCTCTTCACGTTTTGAAAAAACTGAATAAATTTCGTTTTGAAATTTATTTGAACATTCAGGCACTTTATAATTTCTAATATCTTCTAACTCTAATTTTCCTTGTCCTGACAGCATTGCACTACGCAATATTTGATTTCTCCCCATAGTCGAAAGAAAAAACGCTAAATAAAACGGTGCAAAACCTTTCTTTTTAATAGCTGCTCCTGTAACGTTTTGAGAAAAATTGTACTTAGGGAATTTATTTGGCAACATCGCAACATCGCCAATATATGCACCAATCTTAGTGAAAACAATATCATTTGGGAATAACATTGTTTTATTGTTGTCCTCATTGGTTTTATCGGATATGTAAACAGTCGTAGAAAAATCAATGGTCGGATTTTTTATTTCACTTGTTCTAATTAAAGGGACTCCACTATCTATATAATTTGAAGGTGGTAAATCAAAAATTCCTTTTTTTATGAAGTGGCATAAATCACTAAACTTGTTTGTTTTGTGCCTTTGCAATTTTCTTTCATTCTCTAAATACTCTTTTTTATAGTATTCACTATCCCATCTTATTTCTCCTGTAATGCTAATTGCATTTTTTAAGTTTATTTCCGTTACTTCCAGCCCTTCCAACAAGTTTTTATATTTCTGCTCGTTGAAAGGGCGGTCTAAAAAAAACTTAATCGCTCTTTTTTAGCAAACTCGGCAAAGGCTTCTGCAATACCGTCTTTGGTTAAGTTGTCGTGGTTAAAAAGGTCGTGTTTTACGATTAAATGTCCGTGAGTGTCCAATAAAAACTCGTCCAAATCTTTTGGCGTTGCTTCGTAATGGTCTAACGGCTCTGCAACCATATTTACGCTTGCCGTTTCTCTATCTTTTTTCGGAAAATCCTTTTTACGCACAAATATTTTTTCTCCGCTGTTGTCTTTGCTTGGCTCTTGCATTGTGGCAAAAAATATCGGGTAATCTTCTACCTTCGGACAAAGTTTGTCGTCCCATTTTTGCACTAAAAGTACACTTGTTTTTGTTCCTGTATGTGGTTTAAAAACGTTTCCGTGCAAACCGACAACGCCCAAAATACGGCAACGCTCGGCAATGTATTCTCTTATTCGTTTGTCGCTACTGTTGTTAAATCTTCCTTGTGGCAAAACGATTGCCATTCTTCCGCCTGATTTTAGAAAGTCTAAATTACGCTCAATAAACAAAATATCTCTGCCTACGGCAGTTTGGTATTTTCCGTCTGGTTTTTTGCCAAGTTCATATTTTGCCAAAATTCGGCTTTCTTTGATGTCGCCTGCAAATGGCGGATTTGCCATTAAAATATCAAATTGAAAATCCCGATTGCTGTTTCGTTCTGCTCTTAATTTTTTGAGTTTTTTCCAACCCTCGTTGTAAGTATCAATCCAATCTTCATCTTCGGTTTTTTCGTCCCAACGTTCGTAATCCAAGGTGTTTAAGTGCAACACATTCGTTTGTCCGTCTCCTGCAATTAGGTTTAGAGTTCGTGCAACACGAACGGCTTTTTCGTCAAAGTCAATCGCAAAAACTTTGTCGTTTACGTAATCGTTGCACTCTTGCGGTTCTTCTTCAAGCGTAAACAAATGGCTTTTGTTCAGTCCTTTCTTTTCTAAAATTTGTTCCCAAACGTGAAAAATGGTGTGAACAGGAAAACCACAACTTCCCGAAGCCGTGTCAATAATAGTTTCGTCAGGTGTTGGATTGAGCATTTTTACGCACATATCAATCACATAACGAGGTGTAAAATATTGCCCTTTTTCGCCTTTGCTACTTTTGTTTATCAAGTATTCAAAGGCTTCATCAACTACATCTAAATTTGAGTTGAACAATTTTACATCTTGTAAACTCGACACGCAAACCGACAAATGCGAAGGCGTGAGCATCAGTTTTGCATCGTCTGTAAAAACGCCCTCCCATTTTTGTTTGGCTTTGTCGAAAAGATTTTGAATTTTGGTTTTTAGTTCCGTTTCGGTGTCGCCATAATTCCGAAATTCTAAATGTCGTGAGCGGTTTCTACCGCTTTGCATTTCGTCAAAAAGTTTGGTAAAGATGAGTTTGAAAAGTTCCTCAAAAACATCAACTCCTGCGTTTGCCAAAACTTCGTCTTCCATTTCCAAAATCAAATCTTTGAGCGATTTTCTTTCGGTCAAAAGTTTGTCTTTGTTGATAAGGTCAGCAATCGTCCAACGTTCTTCTAAAATGTCGGAAAGTTTTTGGTCGGCTCTTGGAATTTCGGGAATGTCCTCAAAATAATTCGGGTCTTTGCGATGATAAAATGAAATACTGTCGCCATTACTCCAAATTCCGATTGGTGCACCTGTTGCGTTGCAATAGGATTTTAGTTGCTCTTTTCCGTCTTTAAGTTTTGGTTTTTTCAGCTCTACCATTATGTAAGGCGTGGTAGTTTGCTGTTTGTCGAAAATTACGATGTCGGCACGTTTTTTTTCACGACCGAACGAAACGGCATATTCTAATTCCATTCTATCGGTCGGGTAGTTGTAGGTTTCGGTAAGTTCCAAAACGTACAGTTGTCGCACAACTTCTTCGGGTGTTAGTTTGATTTCTTTTTTGCGAACAAGGCAAGTTGCGTAATATCCGATTTTGCCTTTGTTCTCTTTTTCTGTTATACTCTTGTCGAGTTTGTCGATTTGTTCTTGCGTGAATTGGGTCAGCTTGTAGTTGCTTTCCTTTAAGATTTCTGAAATTGCCATTTGCCCTGTTTTCCGATTTACGGTAACAAGTCAAACTTTTAATTTCAGGCAGTTACTTTGTTTCGTGCCGTGCGTTCCGTTAGCCTTGCTACCAACGGTTCGGGGCTTTGCGAAGTGGCGGATTTTATGCACTAACTTTCAATCGAAGCACCGACTTCAAAATTAGCAAAAAAGTTTCAATCGTAGCCGTTTCCCCGCCATTTTGCAAAACCCTTGTTGTGTGCCGTTTTTATTTTCAGTTCCAAAAGTCTAACAAGTTTTTAATTGCTTCTTGAAATAATTTTGGCGATTTTACACTTAAAATCAGTTGTCCGTTTTTGTTGAGTAAAAATCCAACTTCAATTTCTACAATCGAAGTTTCCTGACTTCCGAAAAGTACAACAGTTCTAATGATTTTATACTTCGGATAACTCGGTTTGATGTAAACTTTCTCAATGAAATCAAAAGTCTTTATTTGCAAAATTCCTTTGTGTCGATTGATGTATTTTTCTCCCTCAATATTGATAACTTCTTGTTCTTTGTTATCCACTAACATTAAAT
>JAQVDG010000187.1 GCA_028698395.1 Weeksellaceae bacterium | reverse complement strand
TTTTTCAGACGGATATTCAACAAGTTTTAATCTGTCACCAACTTTAAAATCCCTATCGTTTTTTCTCACCTCGAAATCTTTTCGATTGTAATACACATCATCAAAGAATGGTTGCTGTAATTTTAATTCGTGTAATTTCATATTTAAAGTAATTATTGGTTAATAAACTGCCCATAACACAGTATAGGCAAAAGAGCGGTTGAACGGCTTGAATCGAATTTTCTGCTCGAAAATCCGCTCCTTCGCCTATACTCTCAACGTTAGTGGCAAGGCAAAAACAAAAATCGCTAAAAAATCGAAGTATTTTTTCACAACGACATATCCTGACGTTATAAGTCGGTAGTTTTGCCATAAAGTTTAACCTAAAAAATCAATTATGAAAGCAAAACCAATCACAACAATTCAACAATTATTGGAAAACCAAGGTTTCGATAATAAAGCAAAAGCAAAACTTGTAAGACATACTGATAAACGTTTTCCTGATTTGTATGATTGGTATTGTTCCGATAAAGACAAATTTTTCGACTACTTTAAAAGACAAAGTAAAGCCGTTTTCTCTGAGTCCGATTTTGTTATAGCATTTTTGGGAGAAGCAAGTACTTTGTCACGTTTTATAGGTATATACAAAGTTAATGGAGTTACAAAAAAAACAGACAAAGAAGGTGAGGCATTTTTTTACGATTTAGAGGAAATTTCTGGTTTTGAAAATTTAAAAGAACGAATTATTATTGATTGGGGTAAAGGAACAACAAGTTGGCATCAATGGTATGAAAATGAAAAAGAAGTAGTTGAAATTAAATTTCGTCCAGATTTGAACTACAAGCAATTCAAAAATTATGATGACATATTTTTAAGTTATAGTGAATTGCAAGAAATAATAAAACACGAATACAAAGATTGGAAAATTCCTCTATCAGCTACAAATGCAATTTACTTGATTTTAGATAAAGAAACGGGGAAACAATATGTCGGCTCAACTTATGGTGGTGACGGAATTTGGGGGCGTTGGACTAATTACGCAAAAAATGGAAATGGTGGAAACAAGTTACTGACAGAACTAACAAAATCAGATAAAAATTACGCAAATAATTTTCAATGGTCTATTTTGACTACCTTACCTAAAACTATTACAAAAGACGAAGCAATTGTAATCGAAACTAAATACAAAAACAAATTAGGTTCAAGAGCTTTTGGTTTAAACTCAAATTAACTATGGGAAGAATTTTTATATACGGAGATGAAGCCTTTGACCTTGGCAATATTAAAAATATTGACACAACACCTTTTTCTGGTGGTTATGGTGGATGTTATGTAAACATTCATTTATTAAGAGGAAATGAGTATGTATTTAATCCTGACAAAGAAACAATGGAACTCATTAAACCTAAAATAACAAAAGGTTTTGGAGAAGACAGCCACGCAATGTCTTTTATTAAAAATCTTACAGAAGAATGGGAAAAATATTTAGAAAGTAAAGAAATTCCAAAAGAATAATCTTTAAACAGTAAATACTAAACGGATAAAAATATGCCCAGCCACTAACAAGGGTTTTGCAAAATGGCGGGGTTAAGTCTAAGTTGAAAGTTTTCGTTTTATAATCCGCAAAAAGCCAATTCTATTGGCTTTTTTTCTTAATTTAGCAAATAGAAATTGGCTTTTGCTACGTGTCGTCTAAATCGAAACTTTCGGCTTCGATTTTCCGCCACTTCGCAAAGCCCCGAACCGTTGTGCGTCATATAACAGAGAAACCTAAAAGAACAAATGTTTGTAATAAATAAAATCAAAAACAGAATAACTCAAATAAAGGCCTGTACCTTTTCGGAATTGGGATTTAAAGAACGAGAACATTTACAAGAATGGCTTGAACACAATCCTGAAGTTTTTGGAGAAGAGTTGCTATTCATTCAAAAAGAATTTGACGGCTTTGACGATACAAGAGAACGACTTGACTTACTTGCGATTGATAAACAAGGAAACTTGGTAATAATCGAAAACAAATTGGATGACAGCGGAAGAAATGTTACTTGGCAAGTTTTAAAATACGCTTCCTATTGTTCGAGTCTTTCTAAACAACAAATAAAAGATATTTATCAAGCCTACTTGACAAAAACAGGCTCAGAAACCACAAGTGAAGAAAATATTGCAGAGTTTTTAGATGCGGAAGATTTTGGCGAAATTCAGCTTAACCAAAATCAAAGAATTATTCTTGTTTCGGGAGACTTTAGAAAAGAAGTTACTTCGACCGTGATGTGGCTTCTAACAAAATACAATTTAAAAATACAATGTTTTAAGTCAACGCCCTACTCATTTGGTGAAGAAATATTTCTTGATATCAAACAAATAATTCCAGTAAAAGAAGCAGAAGAGTTTACAATTAGAATGGCGGAAAAAGCCCAAGAAGAACAAAGCACACAAGACGAGTTAAAAGAGCGTCATCGAATCCGTCTTGATTTTTGGAAGCAACACCTTCAAAAATTCAATTTAAAAAGCAATTTAAAAAGCAATTTATACAGTAACATAAGTCCATCTAAGGATAATTGGGTTTCAGCAGGTTCAGGGGTAAGCGGAGTTGGGTTTAATTTTGTAATCTCAAAGAATTATGCTCGTACAGAAGTATATATGTCAAGAAGTGTGGCAGACGAAAACAAATTCATCTTTGACAAGCTTTTTGAACAAAGAGAAATTATTGAAAAGGAAACAGGAAAACTTGAATGGCAAAGATTAGACGACAAAAAAGCAAGTCGGATAAAACAAGAACTTAAAAATGTAAATCTGTACGAAAAAGACGATTGGGAAAAGATGTCAAACTATATGATTGATAGTATGCTGAAAATTGAACCAGCGTTTAGAAAACCTTTAAAAAAGATAAATAACGAACTAAGAAAAGAGCTCAAAGAATAATATACGAACGCACAACAAGCTGTTTGCCAAAAGCGGCAGTAAACGTCTTCGATTGAAGAATTTTGATTAAATTAGCGTATCTGCTTCGAGCAAAATTAGGTGGTGAAAGTGCCGCCTTCGGCAAGCAGCAACCCGTTACAGGCAAGCGTAGAACAACCGTACCAATTCAACATTCACGACAAATAATTTTGCTTTAGCCTGACACCATACCAATACAAAAGGTTTTAAAATTTTTGCCCACGCACGGAAAAATAATTTTACCTACACACATTGGCACATTTGGTTTTTTGCCACAGCTCAAAGCCAATTCTAAAAACCAAAAGAGCCAATTTTCCAACTCACAAACAAACCGATTTCAACTTTTTTTAAAAATAATTCTTGCAGAATGAAAAAGTTTATTTACTTTTGCGAGTGAATACTAACTAACATAGTTTGATTTAATTTGAATATGCAAGAATTTACAGACAGACAAATAGAGATAATGGAAGCGGCAACCAACAGAATTTCAAAATTCGGTATTCAGAATTTGACTATAAAGACACTTGCTGAAGATATTGGACTTTCAGAACCTGCATTATACCGCCATTTCAAAAGTAAAAATCAAATTCTTTGGAGTTTATTGGAGTATTTCAAAACAGAAATGGAAAACCGTATTCAATCTATCCCATTTAAGACTTCAACAAGTGAAGCAGATAAATTAAGAGCTATTTTCAACTCTCAATTACAATCTTTCGTTAATAAACCTGCAATTGTCAGTGTTATTTTTGCCGAGAGTATTTTTCATTATGAAGAAAATCTAAGTAATAAAGTTTCTGAAATAATGGATATGATGCAGAACTACGTAAAAAACAACATCAAGCAAGGGCAAGAAAGTGGACAATATAACAAATTGATGGGAGCATCTACGCTTACAACAATACTTATAGGAGGAATGAGGATGACGGTTTTAAAATGGAAATTATCGGGGCATAAATCTGACTTAATAAAAGACGGAAAAACTGTTTTAGACGGAATTTTAAAAATGATTGAAAAAAAATAGATTAAATAAATTGAAATGAAAAAAGTAATTGTATTCGGAATGGCCATTATGTTGTTGTGGAGTTGTAATAATGCTACTGAAAAATCAACAATGCATCAGGAAACTGAAAGCCACACAGAACATCATCACGATGAAAATTCAGAAGCTATTGAACTCAACAATGGTGAGAAATGGCTTGTAAACGAAGAAATGAAACCTTTTGTATTAAAAGGAGAAGAATTAGTAAATGAGTATATTCAAGCTAACAAAACGGACTACAAAGAATTAGCGGTACAACTAAAAGACAAAAACAGCCAACTCATAAAAAGCTGTACAATGGACGGAAAGAGCCACGATGAATTGCATAAATGGCTTCATCCGCATCTAGAATTAGTGAAAGAATTAGAAAATGAAACAGATACAACAAAAGCAAATGAAATTGTTTCCAAAATTCAACATTCGTATCAGGAATACCATCAATTTTTTAATTAGTCTAAATACTGATTTAGGTTATAATGAAAAAATAAAATTTTATTCCACAAAATAACCATTATAAATAAGTAATTTTGCAGTATGAAAAAGGTAATTGCCATATTCTTTCTCTTTTCTTTTCTGAGTGCCAACACAGCATTCGGAGAAGTATTGAAATTGCCTTTACTTATTCACCACTATATAGAACATACCCAAGAAGATAACGACAATTCGATTGTAGATTTTTTGGTAAAACATTATGGAAAGGACATCAATCACCACCATAATGACAATCATCACGACCACGACAAACTTCCGTTTAAGACAGTAAGTGTACATTCTGTAGTGATATATTTTCAGCCTTTATTTATTGAGATTTCAAAAAACATTGCTGTAAAAGAATTGAAGATACCTATACTTCAACAACAAAATTATTCTAACGCTTACCTCGACAGCATTTGGCAACCGCCACAAGCTTCTTAGTATTCCATAGTTTGCAATAGGCAATGAGCAATTAGCAATTGGCTGAAAGGATTGCATATTGCTAATTGCATATTGCTAATTGCACATTAATACCAACTAAGAAATAATAAGAAATGCTAAGTAAAATAATAGAGTTCTCAATAAAGAACAAACTCATCATTGGTCTTTTCGTCCTCGGATTGATTGTTTATGGTGCGTATGAGGTAAAAAAACTCCCGATTGATGCAGTACCTGACATCACAAATAATCAGGTACAAGTTATTACAGTAGCTCCTGCTTTGGGTGCTCCTGATGTAGAGCGATTGATTACGTTTCCCATAGAACAAGTAAATAATAATATC
>JAQVDG010000186.1 GCA_028698395.1 Weeksellaceae bacterium | reverse complement strand
TCAAAAACTAACTCAAGAAATACAGCAAAATTTTTATCCCCTTAAAACTCTTTATTTTAGTCCAAAAATCCAAGTAATTAACAATTTTTGCTAATTTTGAAGGGTTTTTAGACGGACTGCCGTTACCAACAAGCGTAAAAAAAAGACAGTGCTACGATTAATCACAGTTACAGAAAAAAATGACTAATTTTGTCTCAAATAGAAAGAAAGTATTAAATGACATTTGAAGAAACATATTTAGATAAAATAATTTGCGGAGATTGCTTGGACGTAATGCGAAAAATGCCAGACAAATGTTTGGATTTAGTTGTTACCTCACCACCTTACAATTTGAAAAATTCCACCGGAAACGGAATGAAAGAAAATACAAAAAGTGGGAAATGGGCAGGAAACGCATTGCAAAATGGATATAGTCATTATAGTGACAATATCCCTAATGACGAATACGCAGAGTGGCAATTCAATTGCCTAACAGAAATGTATCGTCTTTTAAAAGATGATGGTGCAATTTTTTACAACCATAAATGGCGAGTACAAGACGGACTTATTCAAGACAGAAAAGATATTATTAGAGATTTGCCTGTAAGACAAATAATTATTTGGCGTAGAAAAGGTGGAATTAATTTTAACCCAGGTTATTTTTTACCAACTTACGAAGTAATTTATCTTATCCCTAAATCAAAATTTAAATTGGCACCAAAAGCCAACGCCTATGGTGATGTTTGGGAATTTACACAAGAAATGAAAAATGAGCACCCTGCACCTTTTCCAGTTGCCTTAATTGATAGAATTATTTCTTCAACAAAAGCAAAAATTGTTTTAGACCCTTTTATGGGAAGCGGCACAACGGCTATTGTCGCAATGGGCTTGAAAAAACATTTCATTGGTATTGAATTATCTCCTGACTATTGTGAAATGTCAGAAAAAAGAATTGAAAAAAATAAAAAACAAAGCGAGCTATTGCGAATTAGACCATTAACTTTATTTCAAGACGCAGAATGAAAATATATACAAAACCTCAGTTAATTGCTGAATTAAAGAAAATTGCAGCCAAAGGCTGGATTGAAAATAGAAGACATGGAAATCAAGGTGGAATTGGAAATACACTCGAAGATTTGCTGGGAATTGCAGAAAATAATTTACCAATACCCAATGCAGCCGAATGGGAATTAAAATCACAACGAATTAATACCACTTCTTTAACAACATTATTTCATATCGAGCCTTCTCCAAGGGCAATTGGATTTGTTCCTCAAATGCTTTTACCAATGTACGGTTGGAAACATAAAGAAGCAGGGAAAAAATATCCAACAACAGAAATGTCTTTTAGACAAACAATTCATGGCAACTCCCCAAGTGACAGGGGTTTTATGGTTAAAATTGACCGTAAGGAAAAGAAAGTACTAATTTCATTTAACGCAAAAAAGGTTTCAGATAAACATGCAAGTTGGTTGAAAAAAGTTGAGAAAAACATTGGTTTAAAAGAACTAAATCCTCAACCATACTGGGGTTTTGACGACTTGTCAAATAAAGCCGGTACGAAGTTATTAAATTGTTTTTACGTCCAAGCAGAAAGTAAGAAAGAAAACGGAAAAGAATTTTATCACTACACAAAAGTTCTAATGCTTCAGAAATTCAACTTTGAAGGTTTTTTAAAAGCAATGGAAAAAGGAAATATCCTTGTTGACTTTGATGCAAGGACTGGTCATAATCACGGAACAAAATTCAGAATGAGACAAAATTGTTTGCCGGACTTATATGAAAAAGTAACTGTGATTGTATAGAAATGAAAGAACGCCAGTTTGTAACATGCGGTATATTTTATTGCCGAGTTAGTGCTAAAATGAAAGGTTGTGGCTCGCTTCAAACTTCATCGTGGTTCGACAGTGACGTGCTCTGTAATCGGCAACAAAAACATACCGCTGTCCGTTACCGCCAAGTGTAGAAAAAAGACTGAGACAACGATAAATTGAAAAGTAAACCATTGTGGAAGGACAGAAAAACAAAATATTGACGAGATAGGAAAGATAAGCACTAAAAATTAGAAATTCTAGAATGAATTTAATATTGTCTGAAATAGTAACTGTGTTGCATAATGAATACCCTAAAGGATATGGTAGCGCATTTATTGGTCAGAATTCGTTTCCTGAGGTAAGAAATGAAATATCTGTAGAGCACTTTAGAAATCAAATTAATAAAAATTTACCAATTCTTTTTTACGAATTTTACGAATGGGCTCTTGATGTAAACTTCCCTGTTGTTGATATAACAACACTTACACATATAGAAGAGCATCAAAATAAAATGGAAACGCTACATGCTATTTTAGATGAAACGAAAATGTGGAATGAACAAATACATGAAGAGTGGAATTCAGGTTTTGTTGCTTTATGCAGATGGGATAGCGCATATCAAATGGTCATTGATACAGATGGTTATATTAGTAATCAAAAAGGCTCTATTGCATATTGGGATTTTAAAGGTGGATCTGGGTATTATCTTGAATATGCAAATTTTGAGACTTTTTTAAAAACCAAACTTGAACTGCTAAAACAAAATTTATATTTCCCGCCTCCAATATCAAATTCGAACATTGATGAATCATATAAAGAATATGAAGACTTTTGTTATGGGAAAACTAGTGAAAAAATTAGAGTTATCAAGGAAAGAGTAAATGGCAAAACCAATTTTATTTCGTTTTGAAGCCAATACGCAGAAATAGAAGCCCACAAAAAACATATAAAATGAAAATATCTCAGAAACTCAATAATGACATTAGTTTTCAAGTCAGGAAGACAGAACACCAGGCGCTAATCGAGTAGACCGCCCCGCCAGATAAACTGACGGGGAGAGCCTCTCACACCACCGTACGTACGCGAGCTTCGCTCCTTCCCTTCGCATTTGCTCGGGAACATATACGGCGGTTCTCTAGGTTATGGGAATAGCGAGGGTAGATAAGCCGATTTAGAGATTTTAGAGTAGAAGTCACTAAGTAAGACGTATCCTCTTTTGTTAAGACGTGCAATGGTGATTGTGGTAATTAGAATCGGGCTTTGGGCAACAGCCCAGCCTCCCATTCTGGTTCTACTCCAAGCGTAAGCCATATCAGGTTTAACACCAAGACGAATAAGGTTTTTACGCTTACGCTCGGGCTTTTTCCAATCGTGCCAAATACAATAACGTAGTCGGTTTACTCATGCTACAATTTATTTTCAGCGGTATTCGTGATTCGCTTCGCTTAATTCTTACCCAACTGTCAATTTCTTTGAGCTTGTGGCTGATACTTGCATACTTGAAATAGTTTACCCATCCTCGCATTACTTGGTTTAATTTGGTAATACGTTCGTTAAAACTTAGTGGGCTTGTCTTTCTCGTAATCTCTTTCAGTTTAAATTTAAGAGTTTCCCAACGTTTCTTAGTAACTATAAGCTGATATTTGCCTTTATCCCCTTTGCGATAAGTCGGAACAAATCCGTAACCTAAAATTTGGAAATTTACTGGTCTTCGTATTCCGCTTTTCTCTCGGTTTATTGGCAGTTTCAGTTTGTCTCTAAGAAATTTATAGACTTCGTTACCTTGGAATTTAGCTTTTGATTTGCTTTTGCAATAAATGCTGAAATCGTCAGCGTATCGAACAAATTTCATTCCTCTTGATTCCATAAATTCGTCTAATTCGTGTAGAATGATATTAGAGAATAATGGACTAATTGGGCTGCCTTGCGGAACTCCTTTACGGCGTTTGACAAGTTTCCCATTAAGAAGAATGGGGGTTCGCAACCATCGGCGCAGTAGTGTCATTGTTGCTTTACATTTAATCTTGCGATAAAGTATTTGCAATAATAACACATGGTCAACTTCATCAAAGAACGACTTTAGGTCTATTTCAACAATATGTTGATAGCCATCGCTAATGTACTCTAATGATTTACCAATCGCTTGATGGGTGTTTTTCTTCGGTCGAAATCCGTAACTGTAGACCGAAAACATATACTCGTATTTAGGCATAAGTATTCGTAGTACAGCTTGTTGAAGCATTCTGTCAACGACGGTTGGAATACCAAGTGTGCGGAATTTTCCATTACCCTTTGGTATGTCTTTACCTCGAATAGGTTGTGGATAGTAAGTGCCATTACGTATTTGTTCCTCTAGTGAGTTCCTATTTTTTGATAAGTAGTCTTTTAAGGATTCTACGTTCATGCCATCAATACCACCCGCTCCTTTGTTGCGGATTACTTCGTTACTGGCTTGGGTTAAGTTGCCAACTCTTAAAATTTCATCTACTAACTTCATAAAACAATTGTCTATGTTTATGTTTATTCCTGTTACGCTTCCTTAGGGCTTGGTTCGGTTGGGTACGAACACATCCGATAAAGATTTGTAACAACCTAAAGTTCAGTCCTTCTTTCGCTTGTGAGGCTTCCACCCTTTTATTCACGTTTCAGGTGGCTCGTTACTGCAAAATACTATGACCTCGGCTGAGTTGCTCATATTATTAATAATTATTTAAGGTATTCGCGATTTCCGCTTCGCTACAATTCTCAATAAAAACTACTCGTAGCTTATGAGACCTCCCCCGGTAAGAGCATTTTCCTTCGTTCAATTCCTGCGACATCTACTGAAAAGCAATTTTGGTGTTCTTTGGACTTTGTAAAGCTGTGGTTACTTATCCTTGCTTAACAGCCTCATATGCCGTTTATTCACACTATTAACTATTTTCAATGGTGTTCATGAGCTCCCTGCGGTCGGTTCTGTTCGTCAGTACCGAACTTTGCAGTCTCGCTTCCTTCAGTGCTTGGGTCGACCCAAACCACCTTGCGACTTGCTAATGCTTCGGGTCGTTAATCCGCGCATAAGGGACTTGCACCCTCTGGAAAATTCACCTGGCTATTTGACTCTTTAAAAATTATTTGTATTTTTGAAATTTTTACAGAGCTTTCGACAGGTGGGCTCTGCTCATGCAGGGCACACACACGGGTTTTGCGTCAGGCGGGCTGAAGTGCAAAATTCAACAGTAGTTTTTCAATTAAACATTAGTAATAAAACTAGCTTTTGTGCTTCGATTTCCCGCCCGAACGCAAAGCCCGAAAACGTTATGGGCAAGGCTGAGATTTGCTTAAAAAAACTTAATAATTAAACAACAAAATTTATTTTATTTCGTTTAAATAAAAACAATAATTTAAAACTCATAAAACTATGGAAGAAATTTTTTTTAATA
>JAQVDG010000185.1 GCA_028698395.1 Weeksellaceae bacterium | reverse complement strand
AAGAAGAAATTAAAGAGTTAAAATCAAAAATATAGCAAAACAATTAGTACTTACCTAAAAATCTTCTTGGGCTTCAAACTGTATAATTTCTCTCGTTTTAGGATGACGGAATTCAAGAAAAGCTGCATGTAAAAAAAGACGGGAATCGGAAGAACCATACAAATCATCGCCTACAATTGGTGCATTCAAACCTTGTGGATGAGCAGCATGGACACGTAATTGATGCGTTCGTCCGGTAATCGGCCAAAAATGAACTTTCGTTTTGGTTTCATTTCGTTCCATTACTTTCCATTTTGTAATGGACTTTTTCCCTTTTTCAAAACAAACCATTTGTCTTGGGCGATTCAAAATATTGGGACGAAGCGGAAGTTCAATTAAACCTTCCTCCTCTTCAATAATCGCCGACAATAAAGCGGTATATCGTTTCTTTACCGTTTTTTTAATAAATTGTTTTTGAATGTATTTATGCGCTTCTTTAGTTTTTGCAACGACCAAAAGTCCCGAAGTGGACATATCCAAACGATGAATAATCAAGGGTTCAATTCCCTGAAAACCCTCTTGTAATTGCGTATAAACCGAATTTTGAATTTCAATTCCGGGAATGGACAATAATTCTGCCGGTTTATTTACCACCACAATTTCTTCATCTTCATAAATGATTTTCAACTTTTTATCTTCTGCCAAATCAATTAAAAGCGGATTTTCATCCGTTTTGATTCCATCCAACATGTGTTTCAAAATCGGACGGCATTTTCCGCTACAAGCCGGATAATGTTGTTTATGTTGCCGAATTTCAGATTTAGGAGAAGCTCCCCACCAAAATTCCGCAAAAGAAATCGGTTGTAAATCATGCAAAAAAGCATATTGTAATAATTTTGGTGTAGCACATTCTCCGGCAGCTGCCGGCGGTTTTTCAAAAACAGTTTCTTTGAAAATTTCACCTAAACTTTTATTTTTTTTGAATTGATTCAAGAAAGAATACTGAGCAAATAATTGATTTTGAAGTTCGGATGATTTTTCTCTTCGTTCTTTTTTTAATTGCTCAATTTGTTGTTCAAATACCTCGATTTTTTGAGTGAAATCTTCTGTTTTCTCTTTTTGATTCTGAATTTTCACTTTTAATTCATATTGGTCACGATAACTTTGTTTGATTAAATCTGCTTCCAATTCTGCATATTCCGTTTCCGACAAACGTTCTTTTTCTCTTTCTCGAATGATTTTTCGCTCAGCTTTGTTGCTTTTCATTTGGTGTTTAAATGCCAGAATATCATTTGTCGAATTGGTAGAAAATTCTTTAAAATCGAGTTGGAGTTGCCAATAATCCGGATGTTTTTCAATGGACTCAATTTTTGCGGTCATTTCGTTCAGAATTTTTTCTTCTTTTTTGAAAAAACTATTTTCTGTGAGCATATCAAAAACCGGTGGAACAAATCGCTCATGTTCATTTTTTCCGGCTAATTTTCCTGAAAAAGCAGATAAATAGCCTAATTTTCCGTTAGAATCTCGCACCACCAAAACACCAAACATTTTCCCGATGACTAATCCTTCTTGTTCTTCATTCAATCCAAAATTATGAGAAGATGTAAAATAATGTTCCAAATAATTTTGTAAGTCACTCATTGCCAATTGAGTTAAAGTATCGGGTGTGTAGAAAAACGGATAAGTAAAATTTTTAGGAACAAGAATTCCCAAAAGTTTTTCTTCAGAAAAATAGGTGATTTTTTTGTGGAAATCTTTACTCATTTCGCTGTAAAAGTAGTGAAATTGAAAAATTAAAAATCCAATTCCACCAAAATAGGGCAATGATCAGAATGTTTAGCTTCCGGCAAAATCGCTGCTCTTTTCATATTATTTTCCAAAGATTGACTGACCATATTGTAGTCAATCCGCCATCCTTTATTGTTGGCTCTTGCATTTGCCCGATAGCTCCACCAGCTGTAATGATGTGGTTCTTTGATAAAATACCGAAAAGAATCAATGACTTTACATTCTTCTATATATTGACTCAACCATTCTCGTTCCATCGGTAAAAATCCCGAAACTTTAGCGTTCCGAATTGGATCGTGAATGTCAATGGCTTGATGACAAATGTTGTAATCTCCGGAAATAATTAAATTAGGAATTTCCTTTTTTAATTCCTTGATATAGTCCAAAAAATCAAAACAAAACTGCATTTTAAAATCCAAACGGTCTTCCATATTGGTTCCACTCGGGATATAAAGACTGATGAAAGAAAAGTCATCGTAATCAGCTCTTAAAACACGTCCTTCCCGATCAATATAGTCAATTCCGGTGCCGTATTCTATATGTTTTGGCGTTTTTTTACTGAGAATAGCAACGCCACTGTATCCTTTTTTTTCAGCCGGATGCCAATACGAATGATAACCTAAATCATTTAAAATTGCGATTTCTTCCTGAATTTGATTTTCTTGTGCTTTTATTTCCTGAATTCCCAAAACATCGGGTTGTGCTGCTCGAATCCAATTATTTAAACCTTTTTTCATGGCAGCACGAATTCCGTTAACATTGTAACTGATGATTTTTTGCGTGCTTTTGTGTGTTGCTTTGTTCATTTTTTTAAATCTCTTTTCTCAATCGGGCAACCGGAATATTTAATTGTTCCCGGTATTTTGCAATGGTTCTTCGTGCGATAGGATAGCCTTTTTCTTTTAAAATTTCCATTAATTTTTCATCGGTCATTGGTTTTCGTTTGTTTTCTTCCGCAATGACATCTTGAAGAATTCGTTTGATTTCTCGAGTTGAAACTTCTTCACCTTCTTCATTGGTTAAACTTTCAGAAAATAAATTTTTAATCAAAAAAGTTCCATAAGGTGTGTTGACATATTTACTATTGGCAACACGTGAAACCGTAGAAATATCCATTTGAATCCTATCGGCTATATCTTTCAGAATCATTGGTTTAATTTTGGTTTCATCGCCGGTTAAGAAATAATTTTCCTGAAAATCCATAATAGCCTGCATGGTGATGATGAGTGTATTTCTTCGTTGTGTTACCGCATCAATGAACCATTTTGCTGCATCTAATTTTTGTTTTACAAAAAGTACGGCTTCTTTTTGTTGATTGGTTTTGGTTTCGGTATTTTTATAAGTTTCCAGCATTTCGGCATAGGCAGTAGAAACTCTTAATTCGGGAGCATTTCTTCCGTTTAATGATAATTCCAATTTGCCATCTACAATCCGAATGGTGAAATCCGGTGTAATTTGTTCTGCCGTTTTGTGATTTCCCGAAAAAGATTTGCCCGGTTTGGGATTGAGTTTTTCAATCTCACTTATGGCATTTCTCAATTGTTCTTCCGAAATATCATATTTCTGAATCAGTCGTTTGTAATGTTTTTTGGTAAAACCATCAAATGATTTGGAAATAATTTCCAAAGCCAATTCGCTGGTTTCTGTTTGAAATTCTCTGTTTTCAAGCTGAATTTTCAAACATTCCTGTAAATTACGTGCGCCTACTCCTATTGGATCTAATTTTTGAATAAAATTCACCAATAAATGCTCAACTTCATTTTTATCGGTATAAATATTTTGAGTAAAAGCCATATCATCGACAATCGCTTGTAAATCACGGCGTATATATCCATCATCGTCCATATTTCCAATGATAAATAATGCTATTTCAAACTCTTGTTCATCCAATCGGAACATCGAAAGTTGACTTTCCAAATAATCTAAAAAACTTATGCTTTGTGCATACGGAATTTCTCGATTTTCGTCATCGTCACTGTAGTTATTTGTATAAGTTTTATAGTTAGGAATTTCATCGTCACTTAAATATTCGTCAATATTAATATCGCTGGTATCAATGTTTTGCGCCTCATCATAATCGTCTGTCTCCCATTCATTTTCAGAATGAAAATCTTCATCATTATGTTCAACTCCTTCTTCCAAAGCCGGATTTTCTTCGATTTCCTGTTTGATACGTTGTTCAAATGCCAAAGTTGGCAATTGCACCAATTTCATCAACTGAATCTGTTGAGGAGAAAGTTTTTGTTGTAATTTTAAATTGAATTCTTGTTTTAGCATTGTGTTTTTTGACGAATAGTTTTAACTTTTTCTCTTAAAATTCTGCATTTTTCGGTGTTCTCGGAAATGGAATCACATCACGAATATTGCTCATTCCGGTTACAAAAAGAACCAATCGCTCCAATCCCAAACCAAATCCACTATGCGGCACAGTTCCAAATCTTCTGGTATCACGGTACCACCACATTTCTTCTATTTCAACTCCAAATTGTTCCATTTTTTTATCTAAAACATCCAAACGCTCCTCCCTTTGTGAACCTCCAACAATTTCACCGATTCCCGGAAATAAAATATCCATGGCACGAACGGTTTTTTCATCTTCGTTCAATCGCATATAAAATGCTTTGATTTTTGCAGGATAATCAAACAAAATAACCGGTGTTTTAAAGTGTTTTTCTACTAAATAGCGTTCGTGTTCTGATTGTAAATCTACACCCCAACCTTCAATCGGATATTTGAATTTTCCTTTTTGATTGTGTTTTGATTTTTGAAGAATTTCAATAGCCTCAGTATAACTCAACCGAATGAAATTATTATTTAAAACATATTCCAAACGTTCCAGTAAACTCAATTCAGAACGTTCATTTTGAGGTTTTTGAGTTTGTTCTTTATCAAATCGTTCTGCTAAAAATTGAATATCATCCGGACAAGTATCCAAGGCATAGCGAATGACGTATTTCAGCATATCTTCTGCCAAATCCATGTTCATATCCAGATTATAAAAAGCCATTTCCGGTTCTATCATCCAGAATTCCGCCAAATGTCGGGTGGTATTTGAGTTTTCTGCCCGAAAAGTCGGCCCGAATGTGTAAACTTTTCCTAATCCCATTGCGGCAACTTCGGCTTCTAATTGTCCGGAAACTGTTAAATTGGTATGTTTTCCGAAAAAATCTTCAGAGAAATCAACTTTTCCTTCTTCATTTTTGGGTAATTCATTTTCTAAATTGAAGTTGGTAACAGTAAACATTTCTCCGGCACCTTCAGCGTCTGAACCGGTTATAATCGGAGTATTGATATAGAAAAATCCTTTTTCGTTAAAATATTTATGAATTCCAAACATCAAACTGTTTCGCACTCGCATAATGGCTGAAAAAGTATTGGTTCGGAAGCGAAAATGAGCTTGTTCACGTAATTTTTCTAAACTGTGCTGTTTGGGTTGAAGTATGGTCGCTTGTAATTCTTCCGGATTAGAATCTCCC
>JAQVDG010000184.1 GCA_028698395.1 Weeksellaceae bacterium | reverse complement strand
ATTATTCTTTTGGTGAGTTTGTTGATTTATATGGTTGTAAATTGGAAAATCACACCGGATAAAATCACGTCAACACTTGAAAAAAAATCAAAAGGTTTGGACGAAACTTCTGATTTTTCTGACGAAATAAAATTGGTGTTCCAACCAGACGAATCAACCGAAACGAAAAAAGAAGAGAACAAAGAGGATTTTTTGGATGAGATTCGATTCAAAGAAGAAAAAAAAACGGATGAATCCGGTTCGGCTATTGATTTGTTAATCAATGAATCCAATAAAGAAGTAGAATCAAATGCACCCGAAAAACTTCATAAAAAAACAAAAACAACTCACACTGAAACAACAGTAGAAACAGATGTGGAATTAACCATAGAAACCAAAAAAAAGGAGGAAATGGTGGATGATATTGATGCGATGGCTGCTGATTTGGTCAAAAAACAAGGAGAGTACAATCATCGTTTAGATTTGTCAAATTATCAGTTTCCTACTTTGGATTTATTAAAAAAATACGATAATGGCGAAAATGTCACTATCAATCAACAAGAATTAGAGCAAAATAAAAATAGAATTGTAGAAACTTTAGCCAATTACGGAATTGGAATTTCTCAAATTAAAGCAACGATTGGTCCAACGGTAACTTTGTATGAAATAGTGCCGGAAGCCGGTGTTCGGATTTCAAAAATCAAGAATTTGGAAGACGATATTGCTTTGAGTTTGAGTGCACTTGGAATTCGGATTATTGCTCCGATTCCTGGAAAAGGAACTATTGGGATTGAAGTTCCCAATAGCAATCCAACTATAGTTTCTATGCGTTCAGTCATTGCTTCAGGGAAATTTCAAAATGCAAAAATGGAATTGCCTGTTGCTTTTGGGAAAACCATTGAAAATGAAACCTTTGTTGCGGATTTAGCCAAGATGCCGCATTTACTGATGGCAGGAGCAACCGGACAAGGAAAGTCGGTTGGATTAAATGCGATTATTGCTTCATTACTTTACAAAAAACATCCGACGGAATTGAAATTTGTCATGGTGGATCCGAAGAAAGTAGAACTTACGCTTTATTCCAAGATTGAACGTCATTATTTAGCAAAATTACCCAATTCGGAAGATGCGATTATTACCGATAATACCAAAGTAATTTATACGTTAAATTCACTTTGTATAGAGATGGACGACCGTTATGAATTGTTGAAGAACGCTTATGTCCGGAACATTAAAGAATACAATGAAAAATTCAAACAGAGAAAATTAAATCCGGAAAATGGGCATCATTATCTTCCGTATATTGTTTTAATTGTAGATGAATTTGCAGATTTGATTATGACGGCAGGAAAAGAAGTGGAAACACCGATTGCCCGTTTGGCACAATTGGCAAGAGCGGTTGGAATTCATTTGATTATTGCTACGCAAAGACCTTCTGTTAACGTTATTACCGGAATTATCAAAGCTAATTTCCCGGCTCGTGTTGCTTTTAGGGTAACTTCTAAGATTGATTCAAGAACTATTTTGGATTCTTCCGGAGCCGATCAGTTGATTGGAAAAGGAGATATGCTTTATACTACCGGAAATGAATTGGTTCGCTTGCAATGTGCTTTTGTCGATACACCGGAAGTGGATGATATTACAGAATTTATTGGTTCTCAAAAAGGATTTCCGGATGCACATTTATTACCGGAATACGAAGGAGAAGAAAATAGTGCTTTAGATGTAGATTTGAATGATCGAGATGCTTTATTTGACGAAGCTGCCCGGCTTATTGTCATGGCACAACAAGGTTCTGCTTCGCTTTTACAACGGAAATTAAAATTAGGTTACAACCGTGCCGGAAGATTAATTGACCAATTGGAAGCTGCTGGAATTGTAGGTCCGTTTGAAGGAAGTAAAGCCCGCCAAGTCTTGATTCAGGATGACCATAGTTTGGAACAGTTGTTGGATAGTCTCAAATAAAATTAATCCAATGAAATCGCATCTATTTTCTCTATTTTTTCTTTTTTCCTTTATTTCTTTTAGTCAGGCACAAACAGCTTCTGAATGGATGGAAACCATCAATGCAACCTATAAAAAGGCGGTTAGTTATTATATCAAATTTGAAGCAGTAGAAGAAAATACAGAAAAAATTTCAGGTGAATTGTATGCAGCCAAAGAAAAATACAGCCTGCAAATCTCTGATATTTACCAGATGTTTGATGGGAAAACTCTTTATACTGTTTCAAAAGATGACAAAGAAATAACTATTTCCAAACCTGCTGCCGATGGTTCTGATTTGTTGACTCCAACTAAGATTCTGGAACTCTATAAAACAGAATATACCGCTGTATTAGATAAAACAGAAACAGTAAATGGAAAAAAAGTTCAAAAAATTAAACTTTCACCCAAAAAGCAAAATTCAGAAATTAATTACATCTTAGTCAGTGTTTATACAGCGGATAACACTTTATATCAGTATAAAGAATTTTTGAAAAATGGCAGTTCCCGCACAATTACGGTAAAAGAATATTTGGAAAATTTAATTATTCCCCGTTCTTTATTTAAATTTGACCGAGCCAAATATGAAAAAAACGGCTACATCGTAACGGATTTATAAATGATCAGAAAACTTGATTGGTACACAGTAAAAACCTTTTTAGGTCCTTTTTTCTTTATTTTCAGCATATTGTTCTTCATTTTCATGGTTCAGTTTGCTTGGCAAGAAATAGACCGTTTTGCCGGAAAAGGTTTGAGTTGGGTGACCATCGTTGAACTTTTATTTTATTTGGGTATCAATGTCATTCAGTTGGTGTTGCCACTTTCTATTTTATTAGGCTCTATTATGACTTTTGGTGGACTTGGTGAGCGTTATGAATTAGCCGCCATGAAAGCTTCGGGAATTTCTTTAGCTCGAATCTTATTGCCTTTGTTTACTGTAGTTATCTTGCTATCGGTTGGTTTGTATTATTTTGGTGGATATATTATGCCTTATTCACAGAGAAAAGCTCAGAATCTGACTTACAATATCGTTAAAACCAATCCGACACTTCAATTTGTGGAAGGTGCTTTTGTGGAAGGAATCCCCGGTTTCAGTATTCAAATCAGTGAAATTTCAGGAGAAGAAAGCGACCAACTGGCAGAGGTTTTCATTAATCAATCCGGAAATTATAATGACGATAAACGAACAATTATTTCTGAATCCGGGACTTTAAACAGGGATGAAGAAGATTTAAGACTGTTAAAAATGGTTTTGTTCAATGGAACGATTTACGTCGATCAGATAAAAGGAAAATCCAATGATGAACGAAGAAAACAACCTAATCAAACCATAAAATTTGATACCCTTGTACAATACATTGATATTTCTGAAATTCTTCAGAAAGCAATGGATGAAGAAAGTATACAAGACCATTATAAGTTTTTGAATGCCAAAAAATTAGAACAAAGAATTGATTCACTAAGCAATGAAAATGAAATTCATGTAACTAAGTTTTATACATCGCGTTTGGATGCTAATTTATTGGCTACAGAAGAATTGGATTCAGTTAAAGAAATAAAGGCAACTTCCTTTGAGAAGCCGTTTGAGGATTTGGATGAAAAAAGTCAAATGCAGATTACACGGGAAGCCTTAGTAAAAATCAATCAAGAAATAGACAGTTACAATTGGCAAAAAGAGGATTTAGGAAATCGAATTAAGTTCCTGTCAAAACAAAAACTATATTTCCAACGAAATTATTCTTATGCCTTCACTTGCATCGTATTCTTTTTAATTGGAGCACCTTTGGGAGCTATCGTAAAAAAAGGAGGAGTAGGGATGCCGGTGGTTATTTCCATTATCATTTTCGTTTTATATTATATTATTAATTTTTCTTCTGAAAATATGGCAAAAAATGGAACGATTCATCCTAACTTTGCAGCTTGGTCGGCAAATTTAATTTTCTTCCCGATTTCAATCATTCTGATGTACAAAGCCAATCACGATTCCGCTTTATTTAACTTCAGTAATTATTGGGATCCCATATCGAAGTTTTTCTCAAAATTTCTGCCGCAAAAAAAATCAGAACATAGTAGGTACCAATGATGAGCGCACAAACAACAAATACAATCCGACTGAACACAATCAGCGAAGCATTAGAAGACATAAAAAACGGAAAAGTCATTATTGTGGTCGATGATGAAGACCGTGAAAATGAAGGTGATTTTATAGCTGCTGCTGAAAAAGTTACACCTGAAATGATTAATTTTATGGCAACTCACGGACGTGGATTGATTTGTGCACCCTTAACGATTAAACGTTGCAAAGAATTGGATTTACAATTGATGGTAAGCCACAATACCGTTTTGCATCATACCCAATTTACTGTTTCGGTAGATTATAAAGGAAAAGGAAATACCACAGGAATTTCAGCTCAAGACCGTTCCAATACGATTGAAGCTTTGGTTGATCCGACTACAACACCGGAAGATTTAGGCCGGCCGGGACACATTTTTCCTTTACAAGCTAAGCCGGGTGGCGTTTTACGAAGAGCCGGACACACGGAAGCAGCCGTGGATTTAGCTCGTTTAGCCGGATTACAAGCTGCCGGAATTTTAGTGGAAATACTGAATGAAGACGGAAGTATGGCTCGTTTGCCTCAACTCATGGAAATTGCCCGGAAATTCAATTTAAAAATTATTACAATTCAGGATTTAATTGCATATCGACTGCAAAATGACTCTTTGGTTGAACGTGTTGAAGAATTTTCAATTTCTACTTTTTACGGTGATTTCAATTTGATTGCCTATAAACAAACGACGAATAATCAGATTCATTTTGTTTTAACAAAAGGAAAGTGGAACGACTCTGACACAGTGCCTTTACGTGTTATTTCATCCAATAGTTATTATGATTTATTTTCAACTTTACAATCAGGAGAAACGCCACAATTAGAAAAAGTTACTTCCATTATCAATCAAAAAGGAAAAGGAGCTGTTATTTTCATTAATAATGTTTCAGACTCAGATTTAATGATGGGTAAATTGAACCAATTTAAACGATTTGTAGAAGGAAAAGCAGATTCTGGAATTGTTTTGAATGATAGTCGCGACTACGGAATAGGTGCACAAATTATTCATGATTTAGGAATTAAAAAAGTGAATTTAATTACTCGCAATCCCGGTAAAAAACAACAAGCTATAAGTGGGTATAACATTGATATTGTGGATTATACTCAACTGTAAAATTAAATAAAATCCTTTTGGGTTTTAAAATTTATCTGATTCTTTTTATATTTTTAGTAACTTGT
>JAQVDG010000183.1 GCA_028698395.1 Weeksellaceae bacterium | reverse complement strand
TTTATGCGAAATTGAAATTACGATACCTGATTATGACGAGCAAATTGAATTCTTTAAAAGAATTTCTGAAACCGAAGCTGAATCTATTGTGCTCTCCACCGAACTCACCCACCAACTCTATTTAGTAAAACAACTTCGCCAGGCCTTTTTGCGTGAGGCCATGCAGGGCAAATTGGTGCCACAGAAAGCGAATGATGAACCGGCTTCGGTGCTGCTTGAAAAAATCAAAGCCGAAAAGGAACGCTTGGTGAAGGAGAAGAAATTAAAAAGGGGGAAAGCATCAAGTCAAACAGTTTCTAAAGTTAATGAATGGTCAATACCTAGAACTTGGGTAACTGCAAAAACAGATGACATTTTCTTTGTCACAAAACTTGCAGGCTTTGAATACACCAAACATATTAACCTTAAGGAAACGGGTGAAATTCCAGTTATTCGCGCACAAAACGTTAGGCCATTTATCATTGACAAAACCAATTTGCTTTTCATTGATGAAGAAATAAGCCTATTGCTTGATAGATGTGCATTAACAAAAGAATCACTATTAGTTACGTTTATAGGTGCTGGTATTGGAGATGTCGCTCGATTTTGCGAGTCTGAAAGATGGCACTTAGCACCGAATGTCGCCAAGTTAGAACCGTTTGAAGGCTGTGAAGCTTTTTACAATCTTAAGTACTTGAATTATTTCCTCAGCTCACCTGATGGTCGAGAAGAAATTTTTAAACACGTAAAAGCAACTGCTCAACCAAGTTTGTCTATGGGAACTATTAGAGACATTGATGTTCCACTCCCCCCACTCTCCGAACAACAACGCATCGTCAGCCATTTGGATGAGTTGATGCAGTATTGTGATGCATTGGAGGCCAGCATTAAAGAAAGTCAGAAGCAAAATGAGTTGCTCTTGCAGCAGGTGTTAAGGGAGGCGTTGGAGCCGAAGGAGATAATTATTAAATAGGATTTTTTAATGAAAAAGCTTTACTCAACGTCTGAATACAAAACACGTAATACCAAACGGGCAAAAGACCGATTGAAGCAAAAGCTATTAAGTAAAGAGAAAGCAAAAGCTAAAAGACGAGCGATTGATGGCGTGCCAATCGTTGAGCAAAGAGAAAGAAGAGTGTTAAACCATTTTGAAAGTCTCAAAGCCCCCTCAAACTTTTCTTTTGTAGAGAATACTGTTGAAATTCTAGCTTATTTAGAGAATATCCAAAATCACATTAAGCATAGAAAACCGATTCTAATTAATCTAAGAGAGATTACAAACCTCAACAATGATGCAATAGTATTATTACTAGCATTAATTAAAAATCCTAAAATAACTAAAGACGTTGCAATAAAAGGGAATTACCCTAGAGATGAAGAACTAAGAAAAATATTTCAGGAAAGCGGCGTTTTTAAAGCAAATGGGAATGAGGATGAACCAATGAATTACATTCTAACAAGAAAAAATAAAAAGGCTGAGGGTGGAATGGCTAATGAACTAATTAAAAGAGCTACTTCAATCGTTTTTGGTCAAGAAGCTAGATGCCCTGGTGTTTATCGAGCATTGATGGAAAGTATGGCAAATACATGCTACCATGCTAAACCTCAACAGATTGGTCAAGAGACTTGGTGGCTAACAGTTTATCATGACAGAAAAGAAAACAAAGTTTCCTTTGCTTTTATTGACCTTGGCGTTGGGATCTTTAAATCATCGAATATCTCTGGATTCAGAGAAAAGCTTTCTACTCTTTTTGGAATAAAAGATAATAGAGACGTTTTAAAAGAGATTATTTCAGGTCGTAAAATGTCAAGCACAAAAATCCCTTACAGAGGTAAGGGACTACCTACCATTTATAAAGGACTTGAAAGGAATTATTATAGCAACCTGAAACTTATTTCAAATGATGTAAAAGCTGATTTAAGTGCTCAGAAATACGAGAAACTTACAAAAGAATTTAATGGAACTTTCCTTTATTGGGAACTAAATAGTACAAACAGATGGACATGTTAATTATTAAAATTGCAGAAGACTACACTACCATTCCGGGTGTTCGTGAGGAAATCGAAGGTGATTTCCCTGGGGAAGAATTTTTAGAAAAAATCCTTTTGCCAAAATTCAAGCAAGCGATTTCTGAAAAGAAAAAATTGCTTATTGACCTTGATGGTACTGCAGGTTATGCCACTTCTTTTCTTGAAGCCGCTTTTGGGGGCCTAGCTAGGGAGTATAAGGATGAGAAAATCGTTTTGGACAACTTAGTGTTTAAATCGGATGATGACCCTTTTTTGGAAGATGACATAACTGAATACATCAAAGAAGCTAACGACATATGATTAAGTACATTATTGGAGTAGTACTTGTAATTGTAGGGGTTGTAATCGGAATGGGATTGCAGCATTATTACCCACTTTTCTCATTCGAAGACAAAATTGATATTGTTGGCATGGCAACATTAGTAGTTACAATTTTCCTAGCCGTTTATATTCCAGTGTTTCTGGAACGGAACATGCACAACAAACGGAGCGAGAAGGACGTGATAATAAGGAAAATTGAAGCCCTACAAGTAACAATTAGGACAGTCAATTACACCGTAGCTGAATGCGTTCAGAAACAAACTGTATCTTCCGCAAATAAAGCCTTAATAGTTAATCTTTTTACAACAATTTCAAACGAACTTGATACAATAATTAAGCTTTCTGATTTAAGTAAGAAAAATAAGTTCAATAAAGACTTTGAAGAAATTAAGTATATCAGATATCAATATCGAAAAATAGTGACTGGTGGTGATTTTGATGCAAAAAGAGGCTTTAAATTCACAATGCTTGACAAGAAGGAAGAGGAGAAAATCTATCATCAATTTGATAAAGCATTATGTGTATTAATTTTCAAAGTAAATGGGCTATAGACAGAATCAAACAAACAGAGTTTACTTATAATATCTAGGTAGATTTATTGAATCTTTAGTCTAGGAAATTTTGCAGAGTTCCTTCATATATTGCTAAAAATCTACTCTCAATTACTTATAAATGTCAAGTGAGTATTAATAAAAGAAATCAATATCTTCAAGCTGTTTTTTGGAACTCGAGTAACACATACACAATCAGAAAGAAGCCAGAGAAGTTATTCCTACTCCAAAACCCGCTCCACTCCTGTTTCCCCATTGATTTCTACTGTTTCATAATGATTTCCATTTGATGTTTGAATCATTACCGTACCCTCCATTCTACTAAACTGCTGACGTACAAGTTCAACAAAACTTCCATTGTTTTCACTATCAGCCATCTCTTCCTTTTCTTCAGTCAGTTTAGGCAAAACATAAGGCAAGAGTTTAGCAAGTGCATCAATGCGTTCGCGCGGCTCGAGTGATTTCAAGGTGACCGGTAATTGTCTTAATTCATCATGCATTATCTCTTTAAGCATGGTTCGTACAGATGTTGTTATCTTATTTGGTTTTCCGGGGGGTCTGCCTGCCGGATTCCCTGATTTGCCTTTTATAAAACCTTTTTTTCCTTTCATTTGAATTGTTTTTAATTGTTCTTTTCAATTGTCAGATCAGCAAATGGCCATTTGCCAAACTCTTTTTTTAATTTATTGAGGAAGTCCAACATACTATCACCGCTCATCATATCAACCGCATCCACATATCCAAGTGACCAGGCCACGCTATCCATATCAAAAGATAGTATTTGTTTTCGTTTGCTAAATTTAAACATCCATTGCATATTCAAACTATGTAGAGAATAATAGATAAATTCATCATCTTCACCCACATAAATTAATTTTTCCATCGTCTATCATGTTTTTAAGTGTGATTAACCTCAATAAATACGGTTCAAAAGTTCCTATCCCATTATATCTTTTTACAGTAGCTAAATGGCTTTGTACATACCTCTCGGGATTTTGAATGGTCATTCCTTTACTAAGCATGATGGGTTTCTCTGGCAGTTTTGCAGTTGCGAAAAAATCATTCAGAGCTTCTAAATCCCATAATGCAGTATTTTCGGGTTCTGTTTGAAATAACTGCTCGTTATTCTTATTTAGAGGGATTTCTCCAAACGTTTCAACAGCTTTAACTTTCTTCTTATTGGTTTGATCTTCTGAAGTTTGGGGTTTTCTTGTCAACTGCCAATTCTGCTTTATCAGGAAATCAGCCAAATCAAGTCCTTTTTCGCGATCCTCCTGCGCTGCATTTTTTTCAAGTAAATCGCTCACAAAAAATCTTGTGTCAGGCATTTCGCTTTCAAAAGCTTTAGCCTTTTCACTCCACAGTTTAAATGCAACGCCATCCTTTGAAAGATCAGGAAACAAAACTACTTTTCTACCAGCCAACACCTTTATTTTTTCAAAGGATAAACTTGATAAGTTATACACTCCCAACCAAATAAGATTATTATCAACTGTATCAGGAAGCCCAAAATACAGCGCAGCATAGATGCAAGTTTTAGGTGCTTCAACCAAAGCAACAGGATTGTATGGGAAACTTGTAAGTAAATGTTCCCCGAAAAGACAAGAAACTTTTTTTTCCTGCTGCTTATAAGCGTTTAGCCATTTAGGTAAGTTTTTATTTTCTCCCTGATAGTGTTGCTCCAGAATTGCATGAATAAAGCTTGTTTTTGTTGTATGGTTGTGCTGATCAAATTGTTTGATCTGAATTGCCCGAACACGGTTTGCCTGGTCAATAAATGGAAAGCTTATTGCCCCTGCAAAATAGCCTTTTGCAAGGGTTCCTAATTGGTAAAGATCAGCTACTTTTTTAAGATCAGCCATTTCAAAAGGAAAAGGAATATTTGTTGCAAGGTTTTGAATAAAAGTGTTTTTGTTTAATGGCCGGGTGCGGGTGGCTTGTAATATTTCAAAAGGAATAAAAACAGGCTTTGCAGGTGGTTGAGGTTTGGGGGCTGGTATCGGGTGGGGTTGCCATTGGGCGGGCTGGTTTTCTTTTTCCTGCTTCAATACCTCCGCTGCATAGTTATCAGCATAGGGGGTTAAATAATAATTGCAGTTTGCTTCACGGTCGCATCTGCCATAAATCGGGGGTAAATATTGCCCTGTTTGGGTGTCGATAAAACGAACAAAACGGCGTTTTCCGCAGCTGGGGCAAGTGTGTTTTTTGCTGGTTTTTTCAAGTTGAAAGCGGTAGTTTTCCATGATGTGAGGGTTTAGTTATTTGGTGTAACAGCTGTAACAATGTAACAAAGTGTTACAGCTGTTACATGTGTTACAGTCTTCATTTACTATCAATTAACCTTTTTACTTTCATATGCGAAACCCCCAATTCTCTTCCAATTT
>JAQVDG010000182.1 GCA_028698395.1 Weeksellaceae bacterium | reverse complement strand
ATTTAGCTTTAAATAAAATCAATAAAAAGCAGGGGCTTACTTTTCAGTTTTCAAGATAAAACAACCTATTTATTGGGATTGAAGCACTATTTTTCTTATTTTTAAGTTTTATCGGACAACAATAAATTGAAATAATAAATTTCGGTCGTATTTTAAAGCAAAACGAAAAATTAGCTCTTCAATTAAAGGCACAAATATAGCCGCGATTATTAAAATTGAGAAAACTCCGTTATTAGATAAAATATCTTCATTTGATTCTAATTTAAATAAAAAAGAATCAATAAATGACAAAATTCCTGAAACTATAATTACAAGAGTAAAATCTAATAACAAGATAGAAGATAAAACTTTCCATTTTTGTTTGGCGGAAAGTGATTCAGTAAAAATTTCTTGTGGGTTTTTTAAAAAAAGATAGAAATCCTCAACTATTGTTTTTATTTCATAGTGCATTTTTTTTGGATTAATCGGAATACCCAAATCTCCGAAGTTGACGTTTGTCGCTTCGCCAATCCTTATTCACTTTTACGTATAATTCCAGATGGATTTTTTTATCGAAAAATTTCTCTAAATCTTTTCGCGCTTCCACACCCACGCGTTTTAAGGCAGCACCTTTATGACCGATAATAATTCCTTTTTGGGTTTCGCGCTCCACCATAATGATAGAGCGGATTTTAATAATTTTATCGCTTTCAATAAATTCTTCCGTTTCCACTTCAACAGAATATGGAATTTCCTTTTTGTAATGCATCAATATTTTTTCCCGAATGGCTTCATTGATAAAAAATCGCTCCGGTTTGTCGGTCAACTGATCTTTCGGATAAAAAGCAGGCGATTCAGGCAATAATTCAATAATGCGCTCAAAAAGACCATCAATATTAAATTTTTCCAAAGCAGAAATCACATAAACTTCTGCATTTGGCACTTTTTCTTTCCAATAAATCACTTTTTCTTCCACTTCTTCCTGAGTGGACATGTCTATTTTGTTGATTAACAAAAGAACAGGGATAGAGGTTGTTTTAATTTTTTCGAAAAACACTTCATCTTTTAATTCCTTTTCGCCAATTTCAACCATATAAATAAGCACGTCAGCATCTTCAAAAGCCGATTTTACAAAATTCATCATGGAAGTTTGCAATTCATAGGCGGGTTTTATGATTCCAGGGGTATCAGAAAAAAGGATTTGAAAATCCTCGCCGTTTACAATTCCCAAAATTCTATGGCGTGTTGTTTGCGCTTTTGAGGTAATAATTGATAATTTTTCGCCAACAAAGGCATTCATTAACGTGGATTTACCCACATTAGGATTTCCGATAATATTTACAAAACCTGCTTTATGCTTCATTTTCAAGATATAAAATGCAAAGGTAACCTTAAAAATTTTTAATTTTAAAAAACCCATTGATTTTTTAAAAAAAGATGTATCTTTGCAATCCAAATCGCGGGGTAGAGCAGCAGGTAGCTCGTCGGGCTCATAACCCGAAGGTCGCTGGTTCGAGTCCAGTCCCCGCTACTACAAAGAGAACTTAGAAATAGGTTCTTTTTTTTTAAACTCACACAGATTTTAAGATATTACTTTGAATTTAATCGTTTGAATTCTTCGATGCTTACGCTGTTAGTTCTGAGGGAAGTCTGGAAACCTAAGGTTTTCATCAAACTAAAATAAATTTTTCTTCCGTTGAGAAACTCGCGGGCTTGTCCCGAGGATTATTTATTATCCCAGCCAACCTTCTCTGTCTAAACTTCTATATTGAATGGCTTCAGAAATATGTGCTGTTGAAATCTCCGCAACGCCTTCCAAATCGGCAATGGTTCTCGAAACTTTTAAAATCCGGTCGTAAGCCCTGGCGGATAAACTTAGACGTTCCATCGCATTTTTAAGCAAGACACTACATTCTGGCAGCAATTTGCAATATTTTCTGATTTGCTTCACATTCATTTGCGCGTTGTGATGCACATTTCCATAATCGGTAAAACGATTGGTTTGTATTTCCCTTGCTTTGGTGACGCGTTTTCTAATTTCGCCACTTGGTTCACTTAATTGTTCTTCGGAAAGTTTTTCGAAAGGAACGGGATTCACTTCAATATGAATGTCGATTCTGTCCAACAAAGGCCCTGAAATTTTACTGAGATAGCGTTGCATTTCAAAAGGTGAGGAGGTTTTAGGGGAATCGGGATCGTTAAAATAACCGCTTGGCGACGGATTCATACTTGCCACCAACATAAAACTGCTTGGATAAGTTACCGAAAATTTTGCCCGTGAAATGGTGATTTCCCGGTCTTCCAAAGGTTGGCGCATCACTTCTAAAACGGTGCGTTTAAACTCAGGCAATTCATCTAAAAACAATACACCATTGTGCGCCATGGAAATTTCTCCAGGTTGCGGATATTGTCCGCCGCCAACCAAAGCGATGTCTGAAATTGTATGATGCGGCGAGCGAAACGGACGCTGGCACATCAAGCCGCTTTCTTTTATTTTTCCAACAACGGAATGTATTTTTGTGGTTTCAAGTGCTTCTTGCATGGTCATTGGCGGCAATATGGAGGCCAATCTTTTGCTCAGCATTGTTTTTCCACTTCCTGGAGGGCCGATAAGGATAATATTATGTCCGCCAGCCGCTGCAATTTCCATGGAACGTTTTACAGATTCCTGTCCTTTTACATCGGCAAAATCAAATTCGGGGTTGTCTAAACTTTTGTTAAATTCAAATTGAACATCTATAACGGTTTGTTCCAGTTCCGTTTTTCCATCAAAAAAATCAATAACTTCTGTAATATTTTCAACGCCATACACATTTAAATCACTAACAATGGCAGCTTCTTTTGCATTTTGTTTCGGCAGAATAAATCCTTTAAAATTCTCTTCAAGTGCTTTAATGGCAATGGGCAGAGCACCTTTTATTGGTTGCAAGCTTCCATCTAAGGAAAGTTCTCCCATAATAATGTAATCTCCAATTTTTTCGGTATTAATTTGGTTTGAGGCGGCGAGGATCCCGATGGCTAAAGTAAGGTCGTAAGCAGAGCCTTCTTTGCGCATATCTGCTGGTGCCATATTAATGGTAATTTTTTTGCCTGGAAAATGGTATTTATTATTTTTTAAGGCTGCGGAAATCCTAAAACTACTTTCTTTAATGGCATTGTCTGGCAAGCCAACCAAATGGTACCCAATACCTTTGTCAATATTTACTTCAACTGTAATGTTGGTGGCTTCAACGCCAAAAACGGCACTGCCATAAACTTTTTCTAGCATATTTTTTAATTTTTATAAAAATAGATAAAAAATCAATACAATAAATTAATGAGGTGTCTTTTGTTTAAAATGGAGATAATAGGATTAATATTAATAGATAATGTGAAGATTAAAGACGATTTCAATAAGATTCTAAAAATAAAGTTAAAAAAAATTTGGAAAATTAAAATAAATAATTACATTTACTGACTGAGTGATTAGTCAATAATAAAATGAATACAGGAAACTTAAAAAAAGACAAGAAAAACGCCAAGCAACAAATTTTAAATGTTGCCTTAGAAATGTTTGCATCGCAAGGGTATCATAAAACCTCAACAGGCGCAATTTGCAAAGAAGCCGGTATATCTACGGGTTTGTTATTTTATCATTTCTCTTCTAAGGAGATTTTGTTAAACGCTATTGTAAAAATGATACTTTCAAAAATTGATCGGACTTTGGATTATCCAGAAAATGATGATCCTAAAAAAGTGTTGTCAACCATTATTGATGTATTCTTTAATTCTTTACAAAATGATAGAAAATATTGGGATTTGTACATGTCTTTATTGTACCAGCCTGATACAAAAGATCAAATTGGAAAAGGGGTTTTGGAACATTCGATTAAATACCGGAGAACTATTTTTCATTTGATGGAATCTTTGGGATCGGCCAACCCAAAAGGTGATTCATTTGAGTTTGAAGTATTTCGTGTAGGTGTTTTTGCTTCGTATTTAGCCAATCATAGCGAAGAATTGTTAAAAAAGGCTAAAGAAAAAATGAGATTAAAGTATTTAGAATGAATTATTAATTAACCAAACAATTATTATTATGAACCAAAAAATTTTAACTTTCCTGTTTATTTTTTTTATTTCAGGAGTGATTTTCGCCCAAGGCGGAATTAAAGGAACTGTTGTAGATGAATATGGAGTGGCTATTTCACAAGCCGAAGTTTTTATTAAGAGTACAAATCAAGGAACAATTACCAATAAAAAAGGTGAGTTTGAACTTAATAATGTAAAAAATGGAACTTTCACTCTTTCCGTTATTTTTATAGGATATGTAACCGTTGAAAAAGATGTCACCATCAACAATAATGTAGTAAACTTAGGGGTAATTACCTTAAACAGCAGTTATCAAATATTTGAGGAAGTTGTTGTTTCTGGGTCTCGAAAATTAGAAAAAATAACCCAAGCGCCTGTAACAATCAACGTAATTAGTGCAAGGCAATTGGATAATTTTGTGGGTGATCCAAGTGAATTAATTGCCCAGCAAAAAGGAATAGATTTTATTAAAACCGGCGCTTTTGTGAGCGGATTTAATATCCGCGGATTTAACTCAGCATTTAATCCAAAAATGTTGCAATTGGATGACAACCGCTTTTCAACGCTTATTGCAACAGGTTTGCCGTTTGGTCCGCTAAGTTCTATCATAAAAGAAGATATTGAAAGAGTGGAGATTGTTTTAGGGCCATCATCCGCCTTATACGGACCAAATGCGCACAACGGTTTGGTAAATACCATTACAAAATCCCCATGGAAATATGAAGGAACTGAAATCGTTTTAGGAGCAGGTTCTTATGATGCTTTGAGTGCTCGTTTTAGGCATGCCAAAATATTGAATGAGAAATGGGCCTATAAAGTAACAGGAGGTTATGCGGAAGGAACTGACGTAAATTGGACCGATTCGGTGTATGTATATACTCCAGCAATAGCGAAACCAGAATTGGAACTCGACCGGAAATCGGAATTTTTAAAAGCAGAAGCATCGATTTACTACAAACCAACAACAGACAGTGAGGTAAAAGCTATTTATGGAACAAGTAAAAGTAGTTATTTGGCAGTAACAAATGTGGGGAGAAATCAAATTAAAGATTGGGGAATTCAATTTTTACAAGGGACATATACTTCAAAGCACCTATTTGCACAACTTTACAAAACTTGGAGTAATACGGATGATACTTATGCCATTACTACAAGAACCGAAAATTATTGGAATTTAATTGCTGCTGGAAAAACCCATGAGGAAGCTTTAGTGGGTTCGTATGGAGG
>JAQVDG010000181.1 GCA_028698395.1 Weeksellaceae bacterium | reverse complement strand
AACCTCGATAAAAATACAAAATTTCAAAGCAATTCACAACTACTACAATCTTTTAGCAATGAAACACAAAGTTGGAATTAACCTCGATAAAAATACAAAATTTGAAAGCAATTCACAACAAGCAGGCGTTTACAAAACTTTAGCGAAAAGTTGGAATTAACCTCGATAAAAATACAAAATTTGAAAGCAATTCACAACTTAATTGAATGTGTACTGAAAATGAATTTGGTTGGAATTAACCTCGATAAAAATACAAAATTTGAAAGCAATTCACAACGTTCACATAATAGTTCCCTTAAATCGAACTGTTGGAATTAACCTCGATAAAAATACAAAATTTGAAAGCAATTCACAACAGAGCCATCAGAAATCAGTTGAACTTATTTGTTGGAATTAACCTCGATAAAAATACAAAATTTGAAAGCAATTCACAACACCATTGTAAACAAAGAACTAAGAAAAGCTCTAGAAAAGCTAAAAGCCAATTCATAAGAATCGGCTTTTAGGTAGTGGGGCAAATCTCTTCTTCCCACGTGAGAACTACTGCTAATTCTCAAATACAAATATAAAAACAATTATGAACACTACCAACTATAAATAAAATAAAATGGAAAAAGAAAATCTTAAAACTCCTGATTTTTTAGGCATAGCTGAAAAATTAAAGTCAGACATGCGCCGCTATGCCAAGGTATATTGCTTGCAATGGTTTGATGATTCGTTTCAAAACGAAGGCTTCACCGATGTTGCATTTGTAGCGTGGCCCAAAAGAAATCCGGACAAAGACCCCGGACGCGCCATCCTTACCGATACTACTTTTCTCCGGAAAAGTCTTGGTGTTTTGAATGAAGATGAAACATCCATTACCTTTGGAACGCATGTGCCTTATGCTGCCGTGCATAACTTTGGGTTGAGGGTAAGAGCCATTCAGAACGTTAGGGCACATCACAGAACCAGCAAAGAAGGGAAAAGACATCAGGTGAAAGCTCACTTCAGGTTGGAATTAACCTCGATAAAAATACAAAATTTGAAAGCAATTCACAACAAAAAACCAATTACGCCAAATTCAAAAGCAGTTGGAATTAACCTCGATAAAAATACAAAATTTGAAAGCAATTCACAACCTTGAAAATAGCAATCATCCATGTTTTAAGGTTGGAATTAACCTCGATAAAAATACAAAATTTGAAAGCAATTCACAACTATCTATTATTAAAATACTTTTCATAATTAGTTGGAATTAACCTCGATAAAAATACAAAATTTGAAAGCAATTCACAACAAAAAACCAATTACGCCAAATTCAAAAGCAGTTGGAATTAACCTCGATAAAAATACAAAATTTGAAAGCAATTCACAACGCAATTAAAAGGCTTAGCAACAGGAATAGGTTGGAATTAACCTCGATAAAAATACAAAATTTGAAAGCAATTCACAACAGGATGCCGATGACAAGCTGAAAGGAACCAGTTGGAATTAACCTCGATAAAAATACAAAATTTGAAAGCAATTCACAACTTGCTTTTTCTTCTTCGCTGAATCCTGCTTGTTGGAATAAATCCCGATAAAAATACAAATTTTAAACATCAATTCACAACCTAAGTGCTGATGATGCCATGGCAGATACTGTTGGAATAAATCCCGATAAAAATACAAATTTTAAACATCAATTCACAACGCAATTCATCCGAGCCGAAAGAAGAAGCTCGTTGGAATAAATCCCGATAAAAATACAAATTTTAAACATCAATTCACAACTTGGAGCAATCTCAAATAATTCCGAACGATGTTGGAATAAATCCCGATAAAAATACAAATTTTAAACATCAATTCACAACGCCCAGGTTGGAATGCCTAAAAAGTACGGCGTTGGAATAAATCCCGATAAAAATACAAATTTTAAACATCAATTCACAACTTCTAATTAGAAAAGAAGAAAACTAAACCTGTTGGAATAAATCCCGATAAAAATACAAATTTTAAACATCAATTCACAACGTCAAAAAAGGCTTTGCGCTCAAAATTGCGGTCAAATTCTTCTGTGAGTTTAACCTCCAGGTCTTTCAAACTTTGTTGAATAAATTCTTGTGGTGTCATTTTTTTTGTATATTTGTATCATTATGACTTTAGACGAATATTATAAAGAACGTGAGGCGTTGTCGGAAGAGCTTACTGCTCTTCTTGAGAGTGCTAAACGTCCTTTTACAAAAGAATATAATTCTTTTACAATATCTGCGCCTTTTAAACAAAAGGAAAAAGAGTTAAGAGAGCAATTGTCTCCCGAAGATTTAGCAATAGTAAACGATAGAGACAGAAATTGGCAAAGAAAAGTACAATCTTCCATTGGCTAAAGTTCTTCCATTGTTATTTCATAAGTCCCATCCCCCCAATCATCAAAGTCGACTACTTTAAACTTCTGTCCCGCTTTAAATAATACCTCTTTTTTTTATCCTTAAAGTAATAAAACCCTTCTATATCATCAGTTTGGGGGTGAATTAATCTTTGTTCATGAAAAAGATAAATAAAAGCAGTACAGCTACAATGCTCCAGACGATGCCAGCAAACTTCCACAGTTTTTTATCTTTTTTCTTGATGGGGGAATCATTTCCGGAGATTTTATAAAACAGTGCAAAGGGTGAAGCAAGAATACCTAATGCAATTGCCAAACCGTAGAACAGAAAGACAATTGCCCAAATAAGAAGAAATATATCTATCAGAACCATAGTTGAATATTTTTACTAAATTATAAAATTGATACGAATAATAGCTTGGTATTGGATAAAAAATGCACTCAGAAAGTATTATTATGAGATTTGATATGGAAGTGCGTATGAAATCGAGGATTTAGCAAATTTATGGCTATTGTTAAAACTGACTTTGAAGAAACTTTAAAAGCAGTAAAAGGTTTTTCTAAAACAATTAAAATTAAGTAAAACACTAAATTAATTATCAACTTGTTATTTGAGAACTGTGAATCATCGAAATTTATCCAAATTTCTATCCTTAAATCATTTGCTGACAATTTAATTCGGCTTAATTTTGTCAGTTGAAACCAAAAATTAAAATAAATCCAAATGAAATTTTTTATTGATACAGCTAATTTAGCTGAAATTAAAGAAGCACAAAGTTTAGGAATTTTAGACGGCGTAACCACTAATCCTTCTCTGATGGCAAAAGAAGGAATTACCGGAAAAGAAAATATTTTAAATCATTATAAAGCCATTTGTGAGATTGTGGATGGGCATGTTAGTGCAGAAGTTATTGCTACTGATTTTGCCGGAATGATAAAAGAAGGAAAGGAATTAGCTGATTTGAATGAGAAAATTGTAGTAAAAATCCCGATGACTCAAGCCGGAATTCAGGCGTGTTCTTATTTTTCCAAAAACGGAATTAAAACGAATGTAACTTTAGTTTTTTCAGCAGGACAAGCCTTATTGGCGGCCAAAGCCGGTGCAACTTATGTTTCACCTTTTATCGGACGTTTGGACGATATTTCTACCGATGGTTTAAATTTAATTGAAGAAATACGGACGATTTATGATAATTATTTATTCGATACTCAGATTTTAGCTGCATCTGTTCGTCATACCATGCATATTATTGATTGTGCAAAAATCGGTGCTGATGTGATGACCGGACCGCTTTCTTCCATTATGGGATTGTTAAAACATCCTTTGACGGATATTGGATTAGAAAAATTTTTAGCAGATTACGCCAAAGGAAATACGAGTGTTTAAAAAATTAAAAAAACGTTGGGAAATTCAAAGTAATTTCCAATTGATTATTATATTGATTGTCTTTTCTATAACCGGCTCTATTTCTGCTTGGTTGGCAAAACCCGTAGTAGATTATTTAGGATTGACAAGCGATAAAATTTCACTTTGGTTCTTGATTCCACTTCGTTTAATTTTAATTTTTCCGATTTATAGTTTATTATTGCTGATTACAGGAACTATTTTCGGTCAATTTAAATTTTTCTGGGCATTTGAAAAAAAGATGTTCAGTAGGTTTATTCCAAAAAACAACAAAATAAAAAAAATATGAAGCTTAAATTATTTTTTATTGCAATCATCGGCTTTTTTAGTGTATTGAAAGCACAAGAAGTTCCGGAAAATAATACATATACTTATCTGGATTTAACTGAAGAATTTGACTTATTAGTGGATTATACTTTAGTAAATCCGGAATGTACCAATAAGAAAGAAAATCATTACAGTGTGATTATCGGCACAACAGTGGTGGATGATTATTTAGAACGAATTTCCGTTTTGGTTCCTTGCTTAGAAAATGAATTTGTAGCCGGAGATTTAATAAGTATAAAACCTATAAAAGTACCTAAAAAAAATATTGTTTATCAATACCGGACTTTCCAAGATAAAGAAGGAAATGACGTAACTCAACTTTTTGCATCAGAATTCAGAGCAATTTGGGGCACTGTAAAAGAGGTTTTGTAAAATGGATAAAAAAGCAAACGACATAAAATTCGTAACATTAGCAACTTTTGATAATTTATGGACAGCAGAAGTCGTTAAAAATCGTTTGCTTCAAGAGGGATTTAACGTTCATATTATCAATTCGTTTGTTAATTATTCATTTGGTCCCACACTTTTGGAAGGCTACCGTTTGCAGGTTGAACAATCCCAGTTTTTGAAAGCTTTAAATATTTACAAAAATAGTTTGTCAGATTCGTAAAATGTTTATACTTTTGCGCACCGTTGACAAACCTCTGACGAGAATCGTGTATGTTTTTCAATTTAAATCATTTAAATTACCAAAATGGAGACTTTAGTAAAGTACGTACAAGACAAATTTGTAACTAAAAAAGATTTCCCAAAATTCGTAAGTGGAGATACAGTTACTGTTTTTTATGAAATTTCAGAGGGTGGAAAAACCCGTACTCAGTTCTTTAAAGGTGTTGTAATTCAACGAAAAGGACAAGGAGCTACCGAAACATTTACCATTCGTAAAATGAGCGGTGAAGTAGGAGTAGAAAGAATTTTCCCGGTTAATATGCCGGCTATTCAGAAAATTGAAGTAAACAAAAGAGGTAAAGTCAGAAGAGCAAGAATTTTCTACTTTAGAGACTTACGCGGAAAAAGAGCCCGTATTAAAGAAGCGTAAAAAGACAAAAAATTGTATAATGAAACTCCTAAACCCAATCGGTTTGGGAGTTTTTTTTTGAAAAAAAATCAAGAAATCATACCTTAGCCGAATGAGTGTAAAAGCAAAAAAGCACCTGGGACAGCATTTTCTTAAAGATATAAACATTGCCGAGCGTATT
>JAQVDG010000180.1 GCA_028698395.1 Weeksellaceae bacterium | reverse complement strand
CCTTTTTCCGTGTAACCTTCTAATCCTATAATAGCACCCAAAATACCTAAAATAGCCGGTTTATGGATAATGTTGTAGGATAAATTTATTGTATTATTGGTATCCGGTTTACGGAAAAACCCAAAGTCGGCTTTTAAATCTATTGAAATAAGTTTTTCCATATAAATACTTTTTAAATGACAATTAAACACTATTTTGGAACTACAACTCTATAACTTTGACGCCTTGTGGCTCGTTAATTACTTTTGTAGTTTCTTTATTATAATACAATTCAATTTTTTCGACTTCAGAAGAAATATGTTTTTCAGCTAATAAATTCTGTACTTTTTGGAGGTCAATTTCTTTCTTTTCGTTTACTTCCACTAATTCAATTAAAGTAGGAATCACTAATTTCGATTCAGGTTTTAATTGTATCCACAGCAATAACTCATTCTCGGTTCCTGATTTGGCGGCAGAATCATAATAAGTAGCTCCTTTTCGCAAACCTTCTTTTAGTTTTTCAATGTCATTATCGGTTAAACCGTCGGTTTTAACTCTTTCTACATCTTCTGCTATATTTTTAGGATTTATTGAAAAATGATGTACATAATGTCCTTCTTCCAATTTTGATTGAGTACCTAAAGTCGTCATGGTACTTTCAGCACTTCCTTCATTTGAATTACGAAATGGAGACATGATTTGTTCTGAATAAATGATATTCTCTCCAAAGCGATTCACACCATGAGTAATTTGACAAGTTCCATGAATAGAAATATTAGTTTTACCCGCATAAGTTCCTCCAAATAGACGTACATCGAGACAATTCAAAATGTTTTTCAGGACTTCCAGCCTTAGTTTTGCTTTATCCGTGTTTTGGAATTTACCAAAATGAAGCTCATAGGTCTCATCTAATGAACGGGGAGACATCGTTTCCGTTAAAGATTTAAAGTAAAACACTTTTTCTTTTAGTGCCATTTTCCAATAATTTCGGATAGAATATTTTAACGCTTTATCCGTAGCATATACTGTTCCATTAGGAAGTTTCCGGGGTTGCCCCGAAAAGTCAGCATTGTAGTTTGAATTTACGGATTTGATAATGGCACAGCCATAAATGCGGTTTGAAAATTGATTAGCCATAATTTTTTATTGTTTGGGATTATTACTAAATAATTGATTTTTTGCAAAAACACCTGAAAGCAGTTCAGGTAAAAGATTTTTTATATTGCTTTGTGTTTCATAGCTTAAAACAAAGGTAGCTACGCGTTCAAAGTTTTTAGAAAAATTTTCGTGTTTATAACGCGCAAAGTCATTAGCAATTGCTTGTTTGAGTTCCGCGCATTTGGCCTTTTGAAAATAGGGCTCGAGTAATTGATAACTATTATCGTCCGATTTGCTTTTTTCGAGGATGTAATAAATAACCTGCCCTGCCGCAAAAGCGAATTCAGCATCTGAAGCCTTTGAAACATCGGCTGTTTCGCTCGTAAGTTCTTCTATGAACTTTTGATAAGATTGAAGTTTGCTTGCCATATTTTTATTATTTTTAGAATTGAAGTAATCATATATACTATACCAAATATTTAATTTCTCTTTTACTCCGTAACCATTTCCCTGTTTTATATCGTCTTTTATGGCATTGAAAACCATTTCATCGAACATATTACCATCTATCGTTTGTCGCTGCGATTTGTAAACAAAGTCATAAACAGCTTTTCGGAACTTAGAATACGATACAAATGTTAAATCCTTTTTTTCATATTCATCCTTACTCAAATCGCTGAAATAATCTAATTTCAAATATTTATTTTGCAATAGTTGCTTAAATACGGTTTGTTCAAAATGAAATACATTATAAATTGGGGAATAATGTTTCAGTTCTTTTTTATCTTTTTCTTTAATTTCGAAAAAGTTTACTATTTGTGCATCAATCTTATACTCAAACTTACTTACGAAGTCAAAATCTTTAAAAACAATACCATCTTTGGTATTTACCCAATAAAGCAGGTAGTAATTCTCTAAATCCTTTGGATAATTATTTAATAGGTTTTCAATAATTTCCTTATACCCAAACTTATAACCACTTCCCTCATATAAGGCTATCATTTTTTTTTGAAGTTCGTCTTTATATATAAAAATAGGGAGTGGGCTGGGTAATGTTTTATTCGGTAAAATATTTTGAAATTCATTGAGTACTTTCGCTTCCATATTAGAAATTCGTCCACTGATGTCAAAGCTTGCTGTTTGGTGCATCAAGAAAGGCATGTTGCTGTTAAAACCATTCATAAAATTGCTTGTACCAAAGATTAAACCCTCTTCATTGGGTTTCGTATTGTACTTGTCCGTATTAAAAAGTTTATCATCCAGATATTTTTCATGAATAGTTTTATATTTTTCAAATGAAGCATTTAAATAAAATATGATATAATCTGAATCATCTAATTCTTTACAAGTAATTAGATCTTGTTCAATATCCGCAATTATATTTTTGATGTTTCCCTTTCCAGCAGCTTCTTTTGTGATTTTCAATTGTTCTTTCAACGAAAGCAAATTCTCGGAAAGCTGTTTTCGTTTTTCAGCGTTTTTTGTTTCAATTTTGTTTAAAATTTCGGGAAATAATTTATTTGTAAAAAACAACTTAAACACCTCATATATAAACTTTTCTTCAGAATCTCTAAAAAGTGCAAAAGCTTTCTCAAAATAAGCTGAAAACCTATCGTAGATATGAGGTTTACTCTTTTTTTCATTCTCTTTATATTTTTCTCCACCTTCCAAATGTTCCCTTTTGAACGCTACGCAAAAAGGAGAACAGGAATGAATGGCTTTTGCCGGTAAATCGAAACACTTGTTCGTATCAATACACCATGAATTTTGGTGAAGCATCTTGCATTGATTTAAAAATTCACTCGTTTCGCTTTTTAATTTTTTCGAGTAAATTTCGGCTTGAAAGTTTTCTGTATCTATCTTTAAAAGATTATCCACAGAAACTATGTTTACTATAATATGCAAGCCTTCTTTCGGCAGCGAACCTAGGTTCTTAAAAGACTCATCAACATTTTGAGTAAAATTTATTATTTCCCGTATCATAACTTTCTTTATTCAATTCCTAATTAAAATTCAAAGATTTTTGTTCTCTTCCGTCTGCACCATCCCAAACCCCATACTTCCCTTCTCTCCAATTCCTGCTTCATACATTATTTTCATCAATTCTATGGGCGCAGTTATCCGAAAGCGACACATAAAACCACGCACACGCGTTTGCTCCGCTGTGCCTGATTTTATGGTAATAAGGGCGGATTTGGGTTTACTCAGTACGTCAATAACAAAAGGAAAATCCGCAGGATATTCTTTTCCCATGAAAGCAGCGTATTTATTCAGCAGATTATTCCGTATCAGGGATGCCGTTCGAGGTTGGTCGGGTGAAAGATAATCCACACCGCCGTCTTCTCTTTTCAAAGAAATACACAGGGGCGACAAAGTATAGAACTCCATTGTATCTGTAAACTGAGGAGAGGGCAACGCACTTATTTCGCGGACATAAAACCGCATATTGGCTTCACGAACTCCCAATTCAAAAGTTTGATCCTGAAACACACCTTTGATAAATTCCTGCGTACTGCGTTCGGGCAGAAACGATATCTGCCATTCCACCGTATTGGACAGAATACGCATATACGCTCCTTCGATACGAAATTCGGAAACGTGTAAACGAGAAAAAGTAAACAACTTGAATTTTTTAGCGCCTAACGGAAAACCATTTTCGTGCAGCCATTCCGAAAATTCGGCGTTCGATTTAGATAAAATCCGATACACGGCCGAGCTAAGCTCATACATATAGCTGAGCGGAATTTTAGCTTCCCGCCCCGTTTTTTCGGGTTCTAAAATGAGTTTAAATCTCATCGTCTCATATTATTTAGTGTTTCTCTCGATATGAATTGCGTAAAGATACAAAATCAATTTTTAATTAAAAATAACAAAAGTAAAAAAATAATCTGCATTATTCAATTAAGGTTTTACACTAATAAAAAATTGACGATACATACAACATGGTATCGGTAAAATGACGGCTTCTTTCTAATCGTACCCTCATTGTAATCGTGCAAAGTGAATATATTTGTTGCGCATTTATGATTGCAGGTTTACAAACGACACTTTTTTTGCGTGAACCGATAATTGCAAGCCTGCAATTAACATATTTTTCCGTTGAACCGACAATTGCAACGTTGCAATTACAACTTCACGGCGGTGAAACGCAAAATGCAACGCTGCATTTTTAGGAATTGGGCTCTTTTAGACAGAAAACGACGTTTATGTCTTGAAAAAATCCTACGAAATGTAAAAAAACGTTTCGCGAAAAGCAAAAAAAGGAAGAAAAACGACAAATGCAGCGTTGCAATTGCTACTTTTCTTCCGTGAAACTGTAAATGCAAGCTTGCATTTTTAAGAAAAACACTGATATCAATACATATAACTTAAAAACAGGTAAAAACAATGTAATTTACTTTTATTAACACGTATGTAAATGTTTATAAAAATTTAAAACTGTAACTTGGGTTACAATTTAGTTTGATTCTAAATAATATCTTTGTAGCGGCAAATAAGATTGAGTAAGATTAATTGAGATTGAAAAAGATTGAGGATGGATAGCGCGCCATCAATCTGATTCAATCTAATTCAATCTGATTCAATCACTATAAACAAAGAAATTATGGCAACTTTTGAACCCGCAAAAATTTTCCCGATGGAGGATTCCATTGAATACTCATCGGGAGGCGTCATCAGCAAACAAGTGATCAAAAAAGAATGGGGCAACGTAACGCTTTTCTCGTTCGATAAAGATCAGGGACTAACGGAGCACACCTCGCCATACGATGCCATGGTGCACGTATTGGACGGCGAAGCTGAAGTGCGCATTGACGGCAATCCACATGTTCTGAAAAAAGGCGACTGCATCATTATGCCGGCCAACCACCCGCACGCGCTGCACGCCATTGAGCCGTTTAAAATGGTGCTGACAATGATAAAACAATAGGCCCCTCTAACTCCTCCGAAGGGGGAGAACAGTAGCCTAATGACAAACATTTATTTAAATTTTATCCCGCACAACTCCCCTCCTTTGGAGGGGGCGGGGGAGGCCAATTATGAGCGAAATAATCAACAATTCATCGCAGCGAAAAGAACTGCTGCGCCATCTTCTTCTCCGATTGCACGAAGGAGACAACCCCGAAGTTCTTCGCAGCCAGCTTATCGAAGTGCTGCGCAATATTCCTTACAACGAAGTGGTGGAAGTAGAGCAAGAACTCATTAACACTAACGCGCTTACCGAAACGGAAATTCTGGA
>JAQVDG010000179.1 GCA_028698395.1 Weeksellaceae bacterium | reverse complement strand
ATTTCGGAAAACGATTTACTTATCAACACAATGATATTGACAGTTTACGTAAAAATTTAACTCGTGCTACCAAAATAACAGAAGAAACCGGAGGAGGAATTTTAGTGATTACCGAAGGCGTTTTTGGAATGATGGCAGAACAAGGGAAATTAAAAGAAATTTGCGAACTAAAAAAAGAATTCAATTTCCGTTTATTGGTGGATGATGCACATGGTTTAGGAACCTTAGGGAAAACCGGAGCAGGAGCAGGAGAAGAACAAGGCGTACAAGACCAGATTGATGTTTATTTTGGAACTTTTGCCAAATCTTTTGCCGGAATCGGAGGGTTTTTCTCAGGCAATAAAGAAGTAATTCGTTATTTAAAATACAATATGCGTTCTCAGATTTTTGCCAAATCTCTACCAATGCCAATGGTAATGGGAGCTTTAAAACGATTGGAATTAATCAGAAATCATCCGGAATTCAAAGAGAAATTGTGGGAAAACGTAAATAAAATCCAATCCGGATTAAAAGAACGCGGATTCAATTTAGGACATTCCAATACTTGTGTTACACCGGTGATTTTACAAGGAAGCCCGGTGGAAGCTACTATTTTGGCAAAAGATTTAAGAGAAAATCATGGAATTTTCGTTTCCGTTGTTGTCTATCCGGTGATTCCAAAAGGAACAATTATTTTTAGAATTATTCCTACGGCCGTTCATACCGATGAAGATATTCAATTTACCTTAGAAGCTTTTTCAGCAATAAGAGAAAAATTAGATTCCGGGTATTATAAGAAAATGGCAGAACAGATTGATTTAGATTATACACAGTATTAATTTTATAAGCATAAATCATATTAAACTCTTTTTTCTAAGTTTTATCTCAGAAAAAAACAGTTGCTTTGTCTTATGTTTATTATCATTCTGCCCCAAATATTTTATAAAAACTTCAGAGGATTAGCAATTTATCCGTTTATTTTTCTGAAAAATAAAGATTTGGCTCAAAATAAAGAAATCCTCAATCATGAACGAATTCATTTGAGACAACAATTGGAGATGCTTTGGTTTTTCTTTTTTATTTGGTATGGAATTGAATTTTTCATTCATTTGATTCGTTACAAAGACAGCAAAAAAGCTTATTTCAATATCAGTTTTGAACGAGAAGCTTATCGAAACGAAAGCAATATAAATTATTTAAAAACTCGAAAATTCTTTGCATTTTATTCCTATTTATGAAGGATTCAAAGAGAAAAATAAGTCGGATTCAATCGCTTTTTACTTTAAACGAAGTAGAATTTTCTTTATTGAGGGAAGACGAACTTCATCCGGTTATTTCCGGAAATAAATTCAGGAAAATGAAGTACAATCTGGAAGAATTCTCACAAGGAAATTTCTCTACACTCCTCACTTTTGGTGGTGCTTATTCCAATCATATTGCAGCAGTGGCAGGAGCCGGGAAAGAATTTGGATTTGAAACAATCGGTATAATTCGAGGAGAAGAATTACAAGAAAAAATTGCAGAAAATCCAACTTTACAATTTGCTCAAGATTGTGGTATGAAATTTAAGTTTATTTCTCGTTCTGATTATCGAAAGAAAAATACAGTAGAATTTTTAGCCGGATTACAATCTGAATTTGGTCAAGTTTATATTCTACCGGAAGGCGGAACCAATGAATTTGCAATAAGAGGTTGTGAAGAAATTCTGAATGAAAACACATACGAATTTGACTGTATTTGTTTGGCGGTCGGAACTGGTGGAACAATAGCCGGAATAGCTAATTCAGCAGAATCTCATCAAAAAATCATTGGATTTCCGGCATTAAAAAGTGGAGATTTTTTGTATAAGGAAATAAATAAGTGGACACAACGTTGTAATTTTGAATTAATTTTGGATTATCATTTTGGTGGTTATGGAAAATTAAACCAAGAATTGATACAATTTATCAATGATTTCAAACAACAATATAATGTATCTTTGGATCCGATTTATACCGGGAAAATGGTTTTTGGTGTAGTAGATTTGATTCAAAAGAGTTATTTCCCGCCTAAAACCAAAATTTTAGCTATTCACACAGGTGGCTTACAAGGAATTGAAGGGATGAATCAAAAATTAGAAAGAAAAAATAAAATGAGAATAGAATGAAGATAAAAAGTGTTTTTTTATTGTTTTTAGTGGTATCTATCCCGGTTTTTTCTCAAAATGCACGAGAATTAGATTACATTCGGTTACATGCCCGATTAGCAGTAGAAGAAATGCATTTATATAAAATTCCGGCAAGTATTACACTTTCTCAAGGAATTATTGAAACAGGAGGAGGACAGAGCCGTCTGGCAGAAACTGCGAATAATCATTTTGGAATTAAGTGTAAAAATGAATGGACAGGACCTACTATTAGCCATACCGATGATGCTCCCAATGAATGTTTCAGAAAATATGCTTCGGTTCAGGAAAGTTATCGGGATCATTCATTATTTTTAGCAGAACGACCTTATTATAAAGATTTATTTAAATTGAATATACGGGATTATCGTGCTTGGGCACACGGTTTGAAAAAAGCAGGTTATGCTACGAATCCCAAATATGCACCCATGTTGATTTCGAAGATTGAACAATATAAATTAAATGAATTTGACCATTTAAAGCCGGAACAAGTACAGCAGAAATTATTTGATTTGTATGGTGAAACTTCTATAATTGCACTCTCAAATGATGTAAATGTATATCAAGAAATAGAAGACGAACCAATTGTGGTAGTGATTCCGACTACTCCAGATTCTCCGGTTATTGAAAATCGAGACCCAATAAAACCATCGAAATCAGTGAACCCGAAACAACGGATTCAACGGCATAAAATTGGAGTGAATTACATCATTGCCGAAGCGGGCGAAACCGTAGAAAGCATTTCTAAATTATATGATTTAAATCCAAAATACATTGCTCAGTATAATGAAATTCAACAAAATACCCGATTAATTCCGGGACAATTGGTTTTCTTTGGTAAAAAGAAAGGAAAAGGAATTGAAAAAACCTATACAGTTAAAAGTGGGGATACCATGTATTTAATCGCTCAAAAAACCGGAATGAAAATCAGAAATTTGTACAATTTAAATAAAATGAAAGCAGGGGAGCAAGCCAAAGTGGGAACGGTTTTAAATTTAAAAACAAGAAAAAGATAATTATCTGACAATAAAACATATACACAAGTTGATGAAACAATTGCTTTATATTGATAAGTTGAATTTTTTATGAGAATTTTATATCAATTTTTCATTCAAATAATTGGAATTTCCATCCGCATAGCTTCCCGATTTAATTCAAAAGCAAAATTATGGACAGTGGGCAGACGGAATTGGGCAGCAAAAATGCGACTTTCCATTTCAGAAAATGATAAAGTAATTTGGATACATTGTTCTTCTTTGGGTGAATTTGAACAAGGTCGCCCGTTGATGGAAAAAATAAAAACAGAATATCCGGAACATAAATTAGCGGTGAGTTTTTTTTCACCTTCCGGTTATGAAGTCAGAAAGGATTATAAAGGAGCAGATTACCTGTTTTATTTACCTTTGGATACCATTCAAAATGCCAAAAAATTGATTAAAATTTTACATCCTGAAATTTTAATTTTGGTAAAATATGAATATTGGTACAATTTATTGTTTGAATTGCACAAAGCAAAAATTCCGGTAATTGTTATTTCTGCTGTAATTAAGGAAAAAGCCTTTTTCTTTCGGGTTTACAGTTCCTGGTTTCGTCATGTTTTGTCTTTGATTCGTCATTTCTTTGTTCAAAACCAAGATTCAAAAAATTTATTAAATTCCATTCAGATTGACCAAGTTACAATTTCAGGTGATACTCGTTTTGATCGGGTAAGAGAAATTTATGAAAGTCATCCGAAATTGGAATTTGTGGAAAAATTCAAAGGAAATTCAAACCTAATTGTAGCCGGAAGCAGTTGGCCGGAAGATGAAAAAATCTTAATAGATTATATCAATGAAAATCTACCAAACGACTGGAAAATCATCATTGCACCTCACAATATAGATGAAAAACAGATTCAGTATGTAAGCGGAAAAATCAAGAAAAAAGCCATTCGTTATACACAGATTGAACAGCAAGATTTAAAAGAATTTCAAGTTTTAATTGTAGATACTATTGGAATTTTAACTCAGATTTATGCTTATTCTTCCATTTCTTATGTCGGTGGCGGATTTACCAAAACCGGTGTACATAACACTTTAGAACCGGCTGTTTTCAGCGTTCCTTTAATTTTCGGACCCAATTATCAAAATTATTTTGAAGCTATGGATTTGATTAATCTTAAAGCGGCAGTACGCTTTAAAGATGCTCATGACTTCAAACCCAAAATGGATGCCTTAATTCAGGATGAAAACTTACGGAAAGAAAGAGGAAAAATTGCTTTTGAATACGTTCAAAACAAACCCAATTCAACAAAAGTCATTCTCGACTGGCTGAAAAACGAATGGAAAGCTGAAAATAAGTAACTTAGTAATTTATTATTTTTATTCTAAAACAAATTCTGTTAAAAAATTACGACAGATAAATTATAATATGTAGTTTTGGGAAAATTGAATACAATGACAAAATTTAGATTAGTAACTTTAGTGTTTTTGGTTTCCCTTCATTTTTCTTGGGCTCAGAAGAGTGGCGGAATGTGGATTCCAACGGAATTGAATGAAGAAGAAATGAAGCAGATGGGAATGAATATTTCTGCTCAGGATATTTTCAATACTACCGGAACCGGTATCAACAATGCGATTGCTCATTTTGGAGGAGGTTGTACTTCGGAAGTAATTTCTCCGAAAGGATTGCTTTTAACCAATCACCATTGCGGTTACAGTCAAATTCAGGCACATTCCAGCCTAACCAATGATTATTTGACTAATGGGTTTTGGGCTAAAAATTCATCAGAAGAATTACCCAATCCGGGATTAACTGCTACTTTTATAGTAGATATTCAGGATGTTTCCGATAAAATTCTTCAAGGTGTAAATGATTCTATGAATGAAGAACAACGACAAAATTTTATTAAATCCAATATCGATATTGTATCAGCCAATGCTGTAAAAGAAGCGTATCAAAATGTATTCATTCGTCCGTTTTACAAAGGAAATAAATACTACTTATTCATTACTGAAACCTACCGTGATGTTCGTTTGGTAGGTGCGCCGCCAAGTGCTATCGGAAACTTCGGAATGGATACCGACAATTGGTCATGGCCTCGTCATACCGGAGATTTTGCATTATTTAGAATTTATGCGGATAAAAATAACAAACCGGCAGAATATTCTTCTGAAAATATACCTTATACACCAAAACATTTCCTTCCGGTT
>JAQVDG010000178.1 GCA_028698395.1 Weeksellaceae bacterium | reverse complement strand
GTGCTCTTCCGATCTATATGTGAATAACTAATTTGGACAAATTTTATTGAATTATATTTAACAAAATGATTTGTTACGGTTTAATTTAAAATGAAAGAATTAGAAGCTTATTAACAAAAATTGTTGATTGTTAATTGTTAAATTTGCACTAAATCAGAAGAAATAGAATGCTGATAAGTATGTGCAAAATAAATAAATTAAAATCAAAACTTTTTCTTGACTGGAATTAGATTTTTTATAATCAAAAATGGAATTATAAAAACCAAATGAATTCTATGAAATTCTATAAAAAGTAATTCTATATTTATCAACAATTGATTAAAAATTGATTTCACCTGATTATGAATGAAATAAAAGAATAATTAAAAAACTATGTTAATAAATCAAAAAAATATGAAAATTGCAATTGGAGCCGATCATGCCGGATTTGCTTATAAAGAAAAAATAAAAGAGTTTTTAATAAGTAAAGGAGTTGAAATTGAGGATTTTGGAACATTTTCAACAGATTCTGTTGATTATCCGGATTTTGCTCATTTAACTGCAGAAGCTGTGGAAAACAATAAAGTTAATTTTGGAATTGTAATTTGTGGAAGTGGACAAGGTGTAAATATAACAGCTAATAAACACCAAGCAGTTCGTTCTGCTTTGTGTTGGAATACAGATGTTACTCGTTTAAGTCGCCAGCACAATAATGCAAATGTTTTAGCTTTATCTGCTCGTTTTATAGCGTTGGACTATGCATTACAAATAGTAGAAGTTTTTCTTTCTACAGAATTTGAAGGAGGAAGACATCAAAATCGAGTAGAAAAAATCAGTTGTTAATAACTGATGAATTAGTAAAAATAAGATGAGTAAACATAATAAAAAACAAAATAAACGCTCTAATTCCGGAGGAAAATTTATTAAATCTATACTTGAAGTTTTATTAAAAAATAGAACTAAATCAATGAATCACAAACAAATAGCATCTGTTTTAAAAATTCAAAATAGTATTGACCGAGAAATTCTAATCAAAGACTTACATACACTTTTAATCAATAAACAAATTAAGGAAGTTGATCGAGGAAAATTTAAAATTAATGACGAACAACATTATTTAATCGGAACAATTGATATTACTCAGAGTGGTTCGGCTTATGTAACGGTTGAAGGATTAGAAGAAGACGTTTATATTCCAAAAAATAAAAAGAAAAATGCTTTACAAGGTGATTTAGTAAAAATTTATATTTATCCGTCCAAACAAAAAAGCAAAAAAAGAGCAGAAGGTGAAATTATTGATGTTGTTCAACGTTTTAAAACTCAATTTACCGGAATTTTTCAATTAGCAAAAAATGGAAAATATGGATTTGTTGTGAATAACAGACGTTCTGTTCATGTTGATTTTTATATTCCAAAAGAAAAATTTAATGATGCAGAAGATGGACAAAAGGTAGTAGTAAAATTCAAAGATTGGCCGGAAGAAGCTGATAATCCTTTTGGAGAAATTGTGGAGATTTTAGGAAATCCGGAAGATACAAAAGCTGAAATGCATTCCATTCTTTTGGAATACAATTTACCTTCTCAATTTCCGGAAGAAGTTCAAATTGAAGCAAAAGAATTGGATGTTACTATAAATGACAAAGAAATTGAACGTCGTCGTGATATGCGCCAAATTACGACTTTCACCATTGACCCGAAAGATGCTAAAGATTTTGATGATGCTTTATCCATTCAACAATTAGAAAATGGAAATTGGCAAATCGGAGTACATATTGCTGATGTAACCCATTATGTTCAACCGGATTCTTACATTGAAAAAGAAGCTTATAACCGAGCTACTTCGGTTTATTTAGTAGATCGAGTAGTTCCCATGTTACCCGAAAATTTGAGTAATGTTGCTTGCTCACTTCGTCCAAATGAAGATAAATATACTTTTTCTGCTGTTTTTGAAATGGATGAAAAAGCAAAAGTAATCAACGAATGGTACGGAAAAACAGTTATTCATTCTAATCGTCGTTTTACGTATGAAGAAGCTCAGGAAATTATCGAAGGAAGTGAAGGTGATTTTAAAGAAGAAATTCTGATTTTAAATCAATTAGCAAAAATTTTACGAAAAAAGAGAATGGCAGACGGAGCAATTACTTTTGATAAAGAAGAAGTGAAATTTGAATTGGATGAAAACGATAATCCGATTGGAACTTATATAAAAGTAAGTAAAGAAGCCAATCATCTGATTGAAGAATTCATGTTGCTTTGCAATCGAAAAGTATCAGAATTTGTTTCGACTGATAAAAACGGAAAACCGAATAAAAATACATTTATTTATCGGGTTCATCAAGATCCGGATATGGATAAATTACAAGATTTGCGATTATTTATCAAACAATTTGGCTATCAGTTGGATTTGAGAAATCATAAAACCATTACACAATCCATGAATCAATTATTGGCAGATGTTCAAGGAAAACCGGAAGAAAATTTAATCGAAACTTTAGCAATAAGAACCATGAGTAAAGCTAAATATTCGACAGAAAACGACATTGGACATTACGGATTGGCATTTAAATATTATTCTCATTTTACTTCACCGATTCGTCGTTATCCGGATATGATGGCACACCGACTTTTGCAACATTATTTAGAAGGTAAAAAATCTCCTGATCCGGCACCTTGGGAAGAAAAAAGTAAACACAGTTCGACACGTGAAAAATTAGCAACCGATGCCGAAAGAGATTCTATTAAATTCATGCAAGTCAAATACATGGAGCAATTCATCGGAGAGAAATTTTATGGATTAATTACCGGCGTTCAGGAATATGGAATTTTTGTTGAAATTCCCGAAAACCGTTGCGAAGGAATGATTCGATTACGAAATATGCACGAAGATTCTTTTTATTTCGATGAAAAAAATTATGCCATAGTAGGAAGAAGAACCGGAATTACCTATCAATTGGGCGATAAAATCATGATAAAAGTACTCAAAGCCGATTTACAAAACAAACAATTGGATTTTGAGTTGGTGGATTAGAATTTTTTGTTCAATTTTTCCGTATTCACTTAAAAATATTACCTTGCAAGCGCAATGGAGTTGGTATCATCCGCTATACTAATCGGTATTTTATTAAGTCTTGTTTTAATAGGACCGGTTTTTTTCATGCTTTTAGAAACCAGCGTTTCCAAAGGTTGGCGAGCGGCAATTACCTTGGATTTAGGAGTTTTATCAGCTGATTTATTGTGTATTTTAGTTGCTTATTTTGGTAGTAAAGACTTAGCTTTAGCCATTCAAACCAATCCGTCAATTTATATTTTTGGTGGATTTTTTATTTTAATTTATGGTTTGCTGATGTACGTTAGTAAACCTAATTTCAAAATGCGAAATTTAAGTGCAGTTAATCAAAATTATTTTAAAACTTTTATTAATGGCTTCTTTTTGAATCTGTTAAACATTGGAGTTATCGTATTTTGGTTTTTCATCGTCAGTACAGTAATTATTCAATATCCTAAAAAGAGCGATACACTGCTTTATATGTCGATTGTTTTAATTACTTTTTTCTGTATTGATTTATTGAAAATTTTATTGGCACACAAAGTCAAAGAAAGTTTTACACTTCGCCGGGTTTTCTATCTAAAAAAAACAATCGGATTTATATTGATGATTTTAGGAACCATTGTGATTTTGAAAGGATTTGGTGTTTTTTCTAAAATTGATCAACAGATTGAGAATAAAATTCAAAAAGGCGTAACTCACGAAAAAGAATAATAAAAAAACCAAATGAACAGTATTTTCAGAATGAAATTTCGGTTTAATAAAATATACTTTTTGTGGTTTGTATTACTTTTTCTCCATAAACAAAGATTTTAGTTCATGCGCTTCTTGTGGATTTAATTTTCCGGCTAAAATCAAACTCAGTTGCTTTCTTCGCAAGGCCGCATCATAACGTTCTTTTTCTTCTTCTGTCTCCGGTTGAATTTGTGGAACAAGAGTAGGTTTATTATTTTCATCAACAGCTACAAAAGTATAAATTCCATTATTGGATTTAATTAATTTTTGTTCCACCGGATCATCAATCCAAACATCAACAAAAATTTCCATTGAACTGGAAAAAGCACGAGTTACTTTTGCTTCTAATTTCACAATACTTCCCAAAGGAACCGGCGTATTAAACGAAACATGATTTACACTTGCCGTAACAACTTGGAAACTTTCGGAGTGTCTTTTGGCAGCAATTGAAGAAATTCTGTCCATACGCGCCAATAATTCACCGCCAAATAAATTATTCAGCATATTGGTTTCTCCCGGAAGTACCAAATTAGTCAGTACAGAAGCAGATTCAGAAGGGGTTTTGATTTTTTTGTTCATAAAAAAGACCTTTACTTTGTGAGCAAAGGTCTGAATTCTATTATGAAAATCAAATTCTTATTCTTTTAATGATAAAACCCAAGTTTTCGGATAATTGTCCAAAACAGATTTTCGATAATCCAAAGCTTCTTCTTTTGTTGGAAAAGTTTCAAATGCTACAAAGTAAAAGCTTCCTCTTTTTTGAGTAAATTGTACATTTTCAAATCCTTTTTCTTTTAAATCTTTTACCAAAGTATGTGCTTCTTCCAATTTTCTGAAAGAACCCGCAATAACTTGATAATCTTGTATTAACAATTGATTATCAAGAGTGTTTTGAGGAATTTCTATGATTTTTTCAGAAGAATTTACAATTTGTGTTTCAGGTGAAGAAGAATGCGTTCCCGGAGAAACAAATCCACTCCATTGTTGGTTTACAAAGTTTGATACGGGTTGAGGTTGCCCAAAATAAAGAAATCCACCTAATAAAATAGGAACAATTGCAGCCGCTTTCCACCAAAGAGTTGAACTTTTTTCTGAAGTTTCAATTAGAATTCGAGTGGCATGAACTTTATCCAATCCAAAAGAATCTAATAAAAAGTTTGGATTTTGCGCTTGAAATTGAAGGAATCCTTCTTTCGTTTTGGTGAAATTTCCTAATTCAGCTAAATTCAAAGAAGAATTATTTGCTAAATGAGTTTTCCAAAACTGCACATTTGATTCAATTTTTTCCTGTGCTTCTTCAAATGAAATTTCATTGATTAAAGCATATTCCTGAGCTAATAAACCATCATTTTTAGTTAATAAATGATTGAATGTTAATTCTTTTGCTGGTGGAAAAAACTGTGAAGTTTCTGTTTGATAAACCGATGCTGTTTTTTGAGTGATAAAAGCACCAAATTCCGGTACGACCACACAATCGTGGTTGTACAATAATTTTATGATATACTTTTCCAAATTCATAATTCAAAACTACTATTTTATATTGATTCTGACTAACAAAGTAGATAAGTTGTTAATAAAAAACAG
>JAQVDG010000177.1 GCA_028698395.1 Weeksellaceae bacterium | reverse complement strand
ATACTGTTTTCGCCCACTGAATTGTAATGTTCTAAAAGTTCAATCAAAAATAAATTCAATTCACTTGAAGTATAAGCGGCATCACTGATGAGCGCAATATCAAAATCAGAACCGTTGTAGTTTGTCATATCAAGTTGCATAACAGCCAAGACATTTTTATTGTCTGAATTATACGTAGAAGCAATATCAGATGAACCATACAAGCCTACTTCTTCTGCAGCATATCCCATAATCTGAACTGTTTTTTTAGGATAAAATCCATTTTCCAATAAAATCCGCAATGTTTCTGTTAAAACAGCGATTCCCGATGCATTATCGTCTGCTCCCGGTGCAAAGTTCTGAATCCAATAATCGCCACTATCTAAATGACCGCCAATGATAACAATTTCATCAGGAGATTCACTTCCCGGAATAGTTAAAATCACTGAAATTTGGTCGGTGAATCCATGTTCAAAAGCTTCCACACTTATATCGGTTCTTTCGGCTTCTATTACCATATTTTCCCATTTGGTTTTAATATCCAAAGAAGCTTGTACACCGGTTGCTTTGGTATGAAATCGAGTGTTGTAATTTTCTAATTCCACTATGGTATTTCCAATATTTTCCTCATTTACCATAGCAATACATTGCTGTACAAAAAGATCTTCTGTTATGGTAAAATCCAAGACATTAGTAGAGGATTCTTGTATGAAATTAAGTGAATTTAATGCTTCTTGTTGATTTTTTCTAAAAATGAAGCCGGGACCGTGTAAATTTCCATAATTTTTCAATGCCATAGCGGCTTCTTGAGATAAATAAACGGCAGAAATTAAATCAGAAGATTCTAAAATCTGAACTTCTTCCGGGAAATCGTTCTGTAATAAAAGCGCATTGGAATTGTCTATTGTAGCATAAATCCATGTGGATTCCTGAGCTTGTATCTGTATGAATAATTGTAGAGTGAATAAAATTAATAATGTTTTTCTCATGAGTTTACATTTTGTTTATTTTTATTAGTGCAAGTTAGAAAAAAAGATTTTTTCTTTTCTTGTTTTTAGTAAAAGAATTTACGGAATCTCACTTATTCGGAAAGTTTCTGAAATTTCTTTAGTAAAAAAACAAAACCGTTCTGAAATTTTCAAAACGGTTTTGTTTTATTCAAATTATCATGATTTTATTTGATAATTAATTTTTGAGTTGTGATTCCACTTTCAGATTTAATAGTTAGCACATAAACTCCTGCCGGAAGTTTCACTTGGTAGGAATTATTTAAAGTACCTCCAAAATGAACTTTTTCTTGTGTATAAACCAACTTTCCTGAAGTATCATAAATATTTGTTATTACATTTCCTGAAGCTACGTTTCCAGAACGAACATAGAAAGTACCGTCACTTGGATTAGGAAAAATTCCTACAACGAAATCTTCTAAATCATTTAATCCCATTTGTCCGGTAAATCTAAATTTACGAGTTACTGCATAATAAATATTATCAATTGCTTCAATCATAATTCTGACTTCATTTCCTGCTACTGTACCTGCCGGAAGTGCAATTGTTTCACTACCGTCATTAGGTGTACTTGCTACTATTTCAGTAAATGTAGTTCCATTATCCGTTGATAATAAGATTCGTACATCAGAAGTGTTGATAAGTCCTCCGTCTGTTCCGGCTACATCCCACTCTAACAACATAGTTCCTGAAGTAATATCCACTTGTTGATTTTCAATAGGGTTTGTGATTTTAAAAGGACCTTCATTTCTTACTGTAACTTTCATTAAAGCTGTATTTGTTTGTCCTCCTTCCGGATTATTATCTTTTGCTGTAAAAGTAAAATTAAATACTCTTGTAACTGTTGTAATAGCCTCCCATTTTGATCTCCACCAAGCTTCTGTTTCATCTACTTGACGTGCTAATACGTGTTCAAAAGCAGGCATATAACGAACCGGTTCTTCTATGTATGGTTTTGAACGGAAATTAGGACCTATATTTTTTGTAAAAGAAACTCGGCTGTTTCCACTTGTTGTATTGCTGTTACCTGAGTCATATTGTTCCCATGAATAAACTAACGGGTCATTATTCGGGTCAGTTGCTGTTCCTGTCAATTTGAATGCAGTTCCTTTTGGTACATTATAATTTGGACCTGCATCAACAATCGGTGCTTGATTAGTCAAAGGAATATTAACCACACAAGGTTTAGATTGAAGATTGGATTGAACTTGTGCAATACTTTTGTACGCAAAATAATCATCTGAGTGGGATTGTACATTAAAACTTGTAATTCCGGCATAAGACATAATAGTAGATCCACTTCCCGGTTCTACATTTGCTCCGGTTCCTTCCCAGTTAAAAGAGAATGTGTGATTAGCTCCTAATTGGTGCCCCATTTCATGTGCTACATAGTCAATATCCCAATAATCTCCCTGAGGAGGTACTCCATAATTAGTGTTTGCCGCTGTATATCCGGTTCCTTTATTGGCATCACATACACAACCGATACATCCTGCATTACCATTAGGTGAACTTGAGCTATAATGGAAAATATGTCCTATATCATAATTATTTACACCTATTACTGAATTCAGTGTATTACGTAACTGAGTTTGTGTTGTATTTACACTATCCGGGTTGGTATATGGGTCAGTCGATGAATTGGTATAAATCACATCTTCATTATTTCCAATTAAAATTAACTGAACAGCAAAATCTCTTTCAAACACACCGTTTACACGTGTCATAGTGTTATTAATTGCTGCCATAGCTCCTGCAACGGTTCCCCCAAAATATTGAGCGTATTCACCGGTACAAGACATAGCTAAACGTAATGTTTTGAATACACCATTATTTGCTTTTGAAGAAGAAACTAAATCCGTTACTTCCGTTGATAAAGCAGAGGTTGCTTCTGTAGAACATTCAAAAGGTACATCTCCTAAATTTCTATGTTCTTTTGAATCAAATACAATGTAAATAGCTCCATCTGTAGTATAAGGTTCTATAAATTCTGAATTTCCTACTTTCAACGTCATAGTTTCAATTCCAGATGGAGACAAGCTGAATCGTAAATAAGCATTCGGATTATCTACACCAATTCCAACATACGATTTAATCTCCGGAAATTTTTCTTGTAAAGCTGAAGCAAAATTTGAAGCTTCCCATACTTCAAATTTTTCCATTTCTCCATTAGCATTCGGTATTGAAATCATGTTCCCCGGTTGACCGGAAAATCTGTCAGGAGCATTTACTAATTTTTGCTTAAATAACTGACTGTCGAAACTATAAAAACCTGCTGCTTTTATGTTTTCCTTTCCTGCTTTAATTTCGGCATTGCCTACATTAGCAGCTTTCCACTGAGAGAAGCCTACTAACGGCATTGCAAAAGCTAAAGCTAATAAAACTTTCTTCATGCATTAATCTTTTATAAATTATTGTAATTATTTTTTAACTTTGCTAAGATAAAAATTTTTATATAATGAACTTTAAATCCAGCAAAAAACTCTTATTTATTTTTTCATTTTTCTTTTTATTTTTTTCATGCGAAAGCTCTAAAACACTGAATAAAAACAATATATCAAAGATTAGCATGGAATTGACTACTTTAGGAAATTCTTCTCATTTTGTGATAACAAAAGACAATACTTTGGCTACTTTTTCAGTAAAAGGTGCTTCAAACTCTGAAAAACGAACGATAAAAAGAACAACAATTTCCAAAAATTGGAATAAAATCATACAATTAATTAATGATTTGAACTTAAACGAAATGGAAAACTGGTCGGCTCCATCACAACAGTTTTTGTATGATGGCGCACGTGCAACGGTAATTACTTTAACGATAAACGGACAAAACTATCATTCTCTTCCTTTTGATGAGGGAAATCCACCATCTGAGTTAAATGAATTATATACTGTTTTAGAAACTATCTTAAATGAATTAACTGAGAATTAATCTTCATTATTTCTTCCGGTGTGTGTACTGTACCAATAGTTCTGTTCACCGGATTTATTTTCTTCGGGTTTTTCCAATTCTTCCTCATTGTACTTTTGTTCAATCCATTTTCGTTCTTCTTCTGAAAGACTTTCTTTGTATTTGTTCCAAAGCCATTTTTCACGAGCATCAGGTTCTTCACTTGTTTCCCAAGAATATTTCCTCACTTCTTCTCCTCCCTTTTTTCGTGTCAAAATAGCAAATAACAAACCTACTAAAGCACCAAACAAATGACTTTCCCAAGAAATAGAAGCTTTTCCATCCGGATAAAGCCAAGGCATGAATTCTTCCGGTATTACGCCCCAAACCATACTTCCATAAAGGAAAACAACAATTAAAGAAACGGCAATTAAATTTCTTGACTTTTTAAAAATTCCACTGAAAAACACATAAGAAGCTAATAAATAAACAATTCCACTTGCTCCGATATGACAACCAATTGTATCAGCCGGAAATAAATTCCCAAATAACCAAACCAAAAATCCCGATAAAAGCCAACCTAAAGATAAGATATAATAGGCTATTCGCTGATAAAATAAGGTTACAAAAAAACTTAAAACCACCAGTGGAATAGAATTATTAATGATATGTTGCCAATCGGAATGAAATAATGGAGCAAATAAAATTCCGCGTAAACCTATTGGATTTCTTGGAACTATTCCATAACAATTAAACCGTCCCAAACCCATTTGTTGCAAAGCAAAAGTCCCCCAAATCAAAAAGAGAAGAAATAAAGGAACATAAAGTGTATTTTTGGGAAATGGGTATTTCATTTTTTTATTTGATTCTTAATTTTTCATAAACCATTCCAAGCTGAAAAACTGACATTTTTACCGTTTTTTATGTATTATTCGTTTTAAAATTGCTTGATAAAAAGAAATAGTCGAATAGGTTTTAGTTTGTTTTCGAGCTATTTGATATTGATAGTCAAAATGACGTTTCACTTCTCCATAAGCTTGCCTCAATGTATAACTTTCATCATAAATATGTGTAGGCTCAGAATTTGCACCGTTCACTTCTAAAACAATAAATTTTCCTTGTTTCAGATCTTCTTCACTTGCCGTTTTCACATCAAAACGACCGTAATTAAATCCTTTAATTGATTTTGATATTTCACTGATTTTCAATGTGAGTCGTTCTGTAATCAAATGTGAAGCATCAAAAAAACGAGTTCCTCTGTTGTGATTTCCAATGTGTTCCAAAACCAATTGTTTACCTTCCGGAAAAACCGAATTCCATTCATTTTTAAACTTTTCCGAAAAATAAGCGGCTCGTGAACTGATTCTTGGGTTTGATAACACAAATTCTCTTATACTTGTTTTTCCATCGGAATGAAAAACCATAAATTCCTTTCCTGTAATGGATAAGATTTGAGGTTTCCCTTCTAAA
>JAQVDG010000176.1 GCA_028698395.1 Weeksellaceae bacterium | reverse complement strand
TTAGCGAATACAAAACTCCGACTTGTTAAAAGTTGTATAATTTTCGTCCTTGGGTTGTACATTTGTAGTCGCTATGGGAATAATTATTTTGATGATATTGGTAAGTGTTTCCTTGGCGGGTGTTTTTTTAGCATTATTCTTAATAGGAGCAAAAAAAGGACAATTCGATGAGGATGAGTCTCCTTCTGTGAGAATGTTAATGGATGATAAAAAAATTAAAGATAAAGATAAAAAAGATAAATGATGGAAATGCAAACCGTTAAATACGATAACAAAATCGTAAAGTATTTTCTTTATGCCACAGTTATTTGGGCAATTTTAGCCTTCTTTTTTGGGGTAACAGTAGCAACACTTAAATTTTTCCCGGAACTTCCGGATTATATCTTCGGGTCAGACGATCCGATGATTAAGTCGCTGTTTGGCGGTGGAATCGAAGGACTTGCGAACACCAACGGTATGGTGGGATTTGGGCGTTTAAGAATGATTCATACTACTTTTGCAATTTTTGCATTCGTAGGTAACGGATTCTTCTTAGGAACTTATTACTCCATGCAAAGATTATGTAAAACCCGTATGGGCAGTGACGTAATGAGTTGGGTTCACTTCTGGACATGGCAGTTGTTTATCCTCCTTTCTTTGGTAACTTTCCTTTTGGGAATGAATACCACAAAAGAATACGCAGAACACGAATGGCCGATTGATATTTTAATTGCTATTTCTTGGATTGTATTTGGATTCAATATGTTAAAAACTCTTTACAAAAGAAGAGTACGACATATATATGTAGCCATTTGGTTCTATTTAGGTACTTGGACGGCTATTACAATCATGCACGTATTCAATAACTTAGAAGTTCCTGTAACTTGGAGTTTAACGAATATGAAGAGTTATTCCGTATATGCGGGAGTTCAGGATGCTTTGGTTCAGTGGTGGTACGGACATAATGCCGTAGCTTTCTTTTTGACTACGCCTATGTTAGGATTGATGTATTATTTTATTCCAAAAGCAGCAAACCGTCCGGTTTTCTCCTATAAATTATCAATCATCCACTTTTGGTCTTTGATTTTCATTTATATGTGGGCAGGACCTCACCATTTGTTATACACTTCTTTACCTGCATGGATTCAAGCAGTAGGAACAGGATTTTCTATTATGCTTTGGGCACCGTCTTGGGGAGGTATGTTAAATGGTTTACTGACTTTGAGAGGAGCATGGGATAAAGTAAGAGAAGATCCGGCATTGAAATTCTTAGCAGTTGCGGTTACTTGCTATGGTATGGCAACTTTTGAGGGTCCTATGTTGGCAACAAAAACATTAAATAAAATCGGACACTTTACCGACTGGATTCCGGCTCATGTTCATTTAGGAACATTAGGTTGGAACGGATTCTTGATTTTTGGAGTGATTTATTGGTTAGTACCAACGATGTACAACACTAAATTGGCATCTAAAAAATTAGCCAATGCCCACTTTTGGATTGGAACCTTAGGGATTCTTTTCTGGGTAATCCCAATGTACGTAGCAGGATGGACACAAGGTTTAATGTGGCAACAGTTTAATGAAGATGGAACATTAAAATACGGAAACTTCCTTCAAACTGTAACCATCTTAAAAGATTGGCTCTATCCGATGAGAGCCTTCGGAGGTACGCTTTATTTAGTGGGAGGTATTTTAATGGTTATTAATGTTTGGAAAACAATTAAAAGAGGAAGTTATAGCGCTAACGAAGTGGTACAAGTTCCGGCTATGCCTGAAATGAGCAACAAACGCCAAAAGGGAGAAACAGCTCACGGATGGTTGGAAAGAATGCCGAACTTATTGACTTTCTTGTCTTTGGTAGCAGTTTCCATTGGGGGAATAGTTGAGATAGTTCCAACATTGGTTGTTAAATCCAATGTTCCAACGATTGCAGCAGTCAAACCTTATACTCCTTTGGAATTGGAAGGACGGGATTTGTATATCCGAGAAGGATGTAACGCCTGTCACACACAGATGATTCGTCCGTTCCGGGATGAAGTGAAACGTTACGGAGAATATTCCAAACCGGGAGAATTCGTATATGATCACCCCTTCTTGTGGGGGTCTCAAAGATCCGGTCCTGACTTGCACAGACAAGGAGGTAAAAATCCGGACGCATGGCATTATAAACACATGTGGGATCCGCGTGATACTTCTCCGGGCTCAATTATGCCACGTTATCCATGGCTGATTTTTAATAAACTGGACAGAAGTTTAACTGAACAGAAAATGAAAACAATGGTAGTTTTAGGAGTTCCTTATGATGAAAAGGATTTTGAAACGATGACAGCTTCTATGGATAAACAAGCCAAAAAAATAGAGGAAAGTATCTTTGCTAATGCAGATGATTTGAAGAAATTATATGAAAAAGAAGCAAAAGATAAAGGAGATGATTTTGTGCCGTTACGAGATAGAGAAATTACAGCTCTTATTGCTTACTTACAACGGTTAGGAACTGATATTTCATTAGAAAAAACAGAAACAACCGATATAGGTTTTTAAAAAATTAATAGGACAGTATGATTAAGTATTTCAAAGAAAGTTTTGGTAATTATGACTATGCCATGATTCTTCAGGTAACATCCTTAGCATTGTTTGTGATTTTCTTTAGTGCTTTGATTTACTTTATCTGGAATAAACCTAAAAATCATTACGAAGAAAACGCAAGACTTCCTTTGGAAGACGGAGAAGAAATAAATTAAACAATTGTTGAAAAAAGATAAAAACTGATATTATGAGACAACGAACACCGGGGCGCATACTTATACCCGCCGTTTTGATAGCTATTATTTGGATTTTAATGATGGTTAACCCTATTGGTTTTGAAAGAACTTCCGGAATTGGAGGCTTCTTTAAAGACGGATTCAGACACTTGTTTGAAACACTGACAGACATTACTTCCATAGCCATTTTAGTCGTCAGTTTTATTATGTTATTAATCGTTAATACTCTTAATAAAATTATTGAAAACAATAAGTTTGAAAAGTTGTCTCCGGAAGAACAACAAGAATATATTGAAGTTTCTAAACAAGGTTATTTTTCCCGATTACTTAGAAGTAGTAAAGAAAGACAATCAGAAGAAGAAGAAGAGGCGTTAGCAATTGACCACGGATATGACGGAATCATAGAATTAGATAATTCATTGCCGGATTGGTGGTTAGGTTTATTTTATTTTGGTGTAATATTTACCGTAGTTTATTTATTGGCATTTGCTTTCACTGATTTTGCCGACCCAATTGCAGAATATGAAGAACACAATGCTATTGCTGAAGCAAAAGTAGCTACGTGGATTGCAAATAATGACATTACAATAGACGAAGCTGAAAATAAATATACTGACTCTCAGGCAATTGATAATGGAAAAAAACTATTTGAACAAGTATGCGCAACCTGCCACACAGCAAACGGTGGGGGAGGTATCGGACCTAATCTGACAGATGATTATTGGATTAACCATAGCGAAGGCGATTTGTTTAAAAATATCTACCAAATGGTTTATAATGGTAGCCCAAATGACCCATCAATGCGTGCATTTGGTCAAAAAGGAGAGTTAACGGGATTAGCAATTCAAGACATTGCATCCTATGTGTATTATATGAATCAAGAACTTCCTCCAATTACACAAGCAGAGGGAGGTGCCGCTCCAAAAGGAGATAAAATTTCCAAATGGGCAAGAAAAAAATAGAACGATATCTATTGAAATAGAACGAATTATTGATTAGCGTATAAATCAATAGTCAATTAGTGTTTTTCCGTTCAATATAAAAACGGAATAAATTATGAGTCAATCACAGATAAGTGACAAAGATTTAGCACAGATATTTAAAGAAGACGAGGAATTTAGAAATCTCGTTGGAACTATGGATAGAAAAGGGAAACGGAAATGGATGTTTCCCAAAAAACCATCAGGAAAATTCACCAATTACAGAACTTACGTAAGTTGGTTTCTGTTGATAATATTAGTGGTACTTCCATTTATTAAATTACCCAATGGAAATCCGGCTTTTTTATTTAATATTCCCAAAGGAGAGTTTGTAATAGGCGGATATCCGTTTTTTACTTCTGACTTTTTCCTGCTTGCCGTTGGAATGATTACAACCATATTGTTTATTGTTCTGTTTACAGTTGTTTATGGTCGGATTTTTTGTGGATGGATTTGCCCACAGACCATTTTCATGGAACATGTTTTTCGGAAAATTGAATATTGGATTGAAGGCGACCGTCCCAAACAAATCAAATTAGCCAAACAAAAATGGGATTCAGAAAAAATCCAAAAACGCCTTTTGAAATGGGTTGTGTTTTCCTTGATTTCATTATTCTTCGGAACTATATTTTTTGGCTATATTATAGGCTCAGATGACCTAATTCAATTAATAAAAGAAGGACCAATTAAAAATAGCGGTACTTTCATCGGTGTTCTTATATTTTCGGCTTCCTTCTATTTTATTTTTGCATGGTTCAGAGAACAGGTATGTACCTTAGTTTGCCCTTACGGACGACTTCAAAGTGTATTGGTGGACAAAAAAACCATCATGGTTTCTTATGATTATGTACGAGGAGAAGGAACTGCCGGCCGTTCAAAATTCAAAAAAGGAGAAGACCGGAATGCAGTTGGAAAAGGAGATTGTATTGACTGTAATCAATGTGTGGTAGTTTGTCCTACCGGAATTGACATCCGAAACGGAGCACAATTGGAATGTATAGGTTGTACAGCTTGTATTGATGCTTGCGATGAAGTCATGTTAAAAGTCGGTTTCCCGACCGGATTAATTCGTTATGCTTCTGAAGAAAATATTCAGGAAGGTAAAAAATTTAAATTTACCGGAAGAATGTTGGCTTATACTTTGGTGTTAGTCAGTATGCTTTTGGCTATTAGTGCTTTCTTGTTTTCGCGTAAAGATGTGGAATTAAAGTTTTTACACGTTCCCGGACGAAACTATACAATAGTAGATAATGCCGTTACGAATTTATACCAATACACCTTGTACAACAAAACCAATCAGGATTTAACTATTAATTTTGTGTTAGAATCCCATAAAAACGGTAAAATAACAAGTGTTCAGGGAACAATTCCGGTTAAATTAATAAAAGGAAGTGTACAGCAAGGCGTGGTAGAAGTAAGTATTCCTGTGGAGGGCATAAAATCGTACAAAGAAAAAATTGTATTAAAAGCACTGGATCAGCAAGGAAAAGAATTGGACGATTATGCCACCAGTTTTTCTGCTCCTCATTAAATGAATGATTGTATCTTTGCACTATGTCAAAATTTAAATTTACTTGGGGACACGGGCTGGTTGTAGCTTTAGGATGTTTTATGGCGTTTATTCTGACTTTGGTTCTATTGTCAGG
>JAQVDG010000175.1 GCA_028698395.1 Weeksellaceae bacterium | reverse complement strand
CGTTGGCAGCAAGCGTATTACTAAACGACACAGCAGACATTGACAGCGTGACAAACAAGAAAAGAGAAACGAATTTTAAAGGTGAGCAACATACAGACCATATTGCAAACGGACAGGGTGTAAGCCGACACAAATTGCCTACCCTTCTGTGTTTTATTTTTTTCCCAACGCACAAAATATTTTGAATTGCCAGCCCACAAACGGCACATTTGGTTTTGCCCCAACCCAAAGCCAACCCTTCCGCAAAACCAAAAGAGCCGTTTTTCCCAATGCTTTAGATTATCGTAATTTTTATTTAGATATTCTAAACAAATGTTTACCTTTGCCTAACAAAACAACTTTTGCAACGTGACACCATTGGGAGAATATTTGATTCAAAAATCAGTTAAAAAAGCTGACGTATCTCGCAAAACCGGGATAAGCACATCTCGTTTGACAGAGTTGACACGTAACGAAAAAACCAAACTAAAGGCGGAAGAAGCATACCTAATTGCACTAGCAATTGATGTTGAGCCTGGAGAGATTTTAGAAAAAGTATTTGCCAATCTTAAATTGAAAAAAGTAAAAAATGAAAAACGCTAAACCGACATACATCGACTTGTTTGCTGGTTGTGGCGGACTATCACTTGGACTGCACAATGCAGGTTGGCAAGGTGTTTTTGCAATTGAAAAAAGCCCTGACGCATTTAAGACTTTACAGCACAACCTGATTGACACAGTTAGCCATTTTAATTGGCCTAATTGGTTACCTGTAGAAAATCAAGAAATTGATTCTGTAATCAAGAATTATAAAGACAAGCTAATTTCTTTGCAAGGTAAAATTGACTTAGTTGCAGGCGGGCCACCTTGTCAGGGATTTTCGATGGCAGGTAGAAGAAATGAAGCTGACGACAGAAATAACCTGATTAAATCCTACATCAAATTCATTAAGTTAATCCAACCGAAAATTATTTTTTTCGAGAATGTAAAAGGGTTCACTCTTGAATTTAAAAAGAATCGTGAAAAAGGAAAGAAATACTCTAACTATGTTGAAGGAGCATTAGACAGAGCTGGCTATTATGTAAAAGGTCAATTGATAAACTTTGCAGATTATGGAATTCCCCAAAAAAGAACAAGATTTATTTTAGTTGGCATAAAAAAAGATTTGAAGGGAGCATCCAAGGTAACAGCAACAGAGTTTTTCAATGTTATTGAAAAAAACAAGCTCTCATTTCTGAATAGTAAGGGGATTAGCGTTGGAACAACAATTCAAGATGCAATTTCCGACTTGTTGAAATCTAATGGAACCACCGATTCAGAAACCAACGGTTTTCAAGCAGGAATCTATTCTAAAGCAAAAAGTAAATATCAAAGACTTATGAGATTAGGTAGCAACGAGAAAGTTGCTGATAGTCATAGATTCCCAAATCACAGACCTGAGATAACATCAAAATTTAAGATAATTCTGGAAAATTGCAGAAGAAACAAAGACATTGACATTGAAACAAGAAAGAAATTCAATATCAAAAAACATACTGTTATTCCATTAGACGCAAACGACAAAAGTCCAACAATTACAACATTACCTGACGACTATATTCATTATTGCGAACCACGCATTTTAACCGTTCGTGAATATGCAAGAATTCAAAGTTTCCCTGATTGGTATGAATTCAAAGGAAAATACACGACTGGTGGTAAAAGAAGAATACAAGAAGTTCCAAGATACTCTCAGATTGGCAATGCAATTCCACCATTGTTTGGCGAGCAAAGCGGATTAATCCTAAAATCACTTATCGGCAAATGAGTAAGGAGTATTTCAAAATAAGTTCAGGTTTAAAAAACCTAATTGGCAGTGAGTTAATCACTGACAATTTTGTTGCTGTATTTGAATTAGTCAAAAATTCATTTGATGCTAAAGCATCAGAAGTGAAAATCATTTTTGAAAACATCTATTCCGAAAATGCTAAAATCATAATTCAGGACAATGGAAAAGGAATGGATTATAATGACTTAATCAATAAATGGCTTTTCGTTGCGTATTCTGCCAAAAGAGACGGAACAGAAGACAGCAATAAACAAATAAATTATTACGCAGGTGCTAAAGGCGTTGGCCGCTTTTCTTGTGACCGATTGGGGAGATACCTAAATCTTGTAACAATTAAAGATAAGCCGAACGCACAAATAGAGAATTTATATGTTGACTGGAAAAAGTTTGAAGAAGACCAAAAAAAGGAATTCATTAAAATTCCAGTTGAACACAACGTTTTAAGCAAAGCACCCTACAATCTAAAAAAAGGAACAATTCTCGAAATTTCAGGCATTAATCCTGAAGAATGGAACAGAGATAACTTCATAAGGCTAAAAGATAAACTATCAAAACTTGTAAGACCAGACCTCAATAAAAGTAAAAAGCAAAAACCGTTTAAGATACTTCTTGAAGTTGAAGCTGAAAAACAAAACGACTTAAAGGAAATTGAAGCCAATCGAGAAAAAGGAGAAGGCTTTGTTTACCGCAATACAGTTAATGGTGAAATAGAGAACTTCATCTTTGACGAATTAGATATTAGAACGACAAAGATAATCTCAGAAGTAAGTTCTGATGGGAAGTATATTTCAACAAAACTTATTGACAGAGATAACTATATTTATGAAATCAAGGAGAGAAACAAATATGGATTACTTGAAGACGTATCAATACAACTCTATTTTTTAAATCGGGCAGCCAAAAATATATTTACTCGTAAAATGGGCATTGAAGCTGTGAATTATGGAAACGTATTTGTTTACAAAAACGGTTTCAGAATTTTACCTTTTGGTGAGCCTAGAGTTGACATTTTAGGCATTGATGCAAGAGCATTACAAGGTTTTAGCCGATACATAGGAACAAGAAATCTAATAGGTCAAATCGAAATTTTTGGTGACAATAATGAATTAAGAGAAACAACAAGTAGAGATGGTGGATTAGTTAAAACGAAAACTTATAGTGAGCTTGTTGACTACTTTTTTGAATCCCTTAGAAGATTAGAAAAGTATGTTGTTGAAGTTACAGATTGGGGAGTTGATGATGACAATATTGACAATCTTAACTCTAATGAAATCAAAGAAAAGCTTGTCAAGCTAATATCAAATATTGCTGACGATAAAGAATTGTTGGAACTTAATTACAATTCTGACATAATCAATCTTCTTAGAAATCAAGAAGAAAACAGTGCCAAGAAGCTAATCAAGAATTTCAAACGATTAGCAGCAGAATCAAACAACCCTACACTTTTAAAGGATGCTAAAAGACTTGAGAAAACTTTAACATCTGCTTTAGAAGCCAAAAAATCAGCAGAAAAAGAACTTGAAACAACCGCCAAACAAAAGAAGGTAGTTGAAGCAGAATTAGAACAACAAATTTCTGAAACACTTTTTGCAAAAGCTGACAGAGCAACAGAAAAAGACGATTTATTAAGTATTCAACACCATATTTACAGGCACTCTGCTCAGCATATAACAAAATACATTGACGACTTGGTTGATGCTATTAACAAGGACAAATCGAAAGATGATTTACTAAAACTGGTAAGCAAAATATCGTTTGAAAATAAAAAGGTAATTACCCTTTCACGTTTCGTAACAAAGGCACAGTTTGACACAACCGTAACAAAAATCAATGCCGACCTAATTAGTTTCGTAAATGAATATGTGGTAAATGTTTATCAAGAGTATAGACACTTGATGATGAACAACCAAACAATGACTATTAAGGCAGAGAAACCAACTGGTATTACTTTTAATACCTCTTTCAGACCAATCGAAATGATTATCATTTTAGATAATTTGCTCAATAACTCTTTAAAAGCAAAAGCAAAAAATGTTTCTGTAAATTGGAAGAGCATCAATTCCAGTGAAATTGAATTACACATAAAAGACGATGGTATTGGAATCCCTGATAAGAATTTAGATAAAGTTTTTGATGCTAGGTTTACGACAACTAACGGCTCAGGTCTTGGACTTTACCACACTAAAGAAGTCATAGAAAAACTAGGTGGTAAAATCAATATTAACAACAAACTCAAACAAGGTGTTGAGTTCATTATAAAATTTAAGAAATGAAGTTACACTATAAAATACTTTGGATTGACGACCAAATAGAAGACTACATTGATATGGGAATCAAAGATGAATTTGAATCCTATATTGAGATGTTAGGATTTATCCCTACGGTTGAATGTTTTGAAAACGGAACCGTTGCAGAACAATCAATCAACACTAAGAAATATGACTTAATACTCTCTGATTACAATATTGAAGGTGCAAATGAGCAAGGAGACGTTCTAATTCAAAAAATAAGAGATGGTGGAGTATTTACAGAAGTGTTGTTTTATTCAGCCCAACCTGATTTTGATACAATCGCAAAAAATCTTTATAGAGACCGTGTTTCATTTTTCAGTTTAATTGGAGATGAAAGTTTCAAAGGATTTAAAGAAAAAGTATTTAAGCTAGTTGACCATACCGTTTCTAAATTACAAGAACTAAATAGTATTCGGGGATTAGTAATGTCAGAAACAAGCGAACTTGATAACACGGTTGAAGAAATCTTGTTTAGTTTCCTTTCAAAAGGTAGTGAAGGTTCTGAAAAGTTGAAAGCATACATTTGTGAATCCGTATTAGAATCAGCTAAAGGAAATTTGAAAAAAGCTGATAAATTTTGCGAACAAGATATTTTTGACATAGTCAAAAGCAGACTGTTTGATGCTGATAAGAAGTCCAGAGCAATCAACAAATTGATAGAAATTATTGGAACAAAGGAAGAGCAGTTTCAAAAGTTCTATGAGAGATACAAGGTTGATGTTCTGGATACACGTAATGACTTAGCACATGCAAAAAGCGACACGATAGACGGCATTGACTACTTAATCATTACTCGTAAAGGAGAAGAAGAACCTGTAAAGTTTAATCAGGAAAAATGTATTCAGATTAGACAAAATCTAAGAAAGCATTCAAGCTTGTTAAAAGAGATAAGGGAATTAATCCTAAAATAACCCTCGCAATGCAGTCACACACATTTGCAAGCCCCACAAACCAACGCTCAAGCCAAAGCTTGCAAAAGAGTGTGTCTGCTTCCACGCAAAACAAAATTCAAAATATTTTTTCCTGCCCTTCAAAAAAAATTAAAACACCCGACACGCAAACCAACCCAACAAAGACAGTAGAACGTAGCGTTGACAATGATTTACAAACACGGACGACAGAACGCCAGCTGCCAACAGCGGTTTTGCGTAATGGCGGGTGCAGTGCTTCGTATGACAGTTTTGTGGTAGGTTCAAGTGCAGGTCTTCCATTGAACCTTTGTTCTAAAAATCCGCCACTACCCAAAGCCGCAAACCGTTATAAGCCATTTTAAAAAGACAGAATAT
>JAQVDG010000174.1 GCA_028698395.1 Weeksellaceae bacterium | reverse complement strand
GATACCAACCCATTGTTCTTAGACAATTCTTTAGCATGGGACTATAATGATACAGGAGCTGCTTACCAAAATACCGTAGGTTATTACCCTGTTTTAGGAAATATTGACTTAGGTTGGGAAGAAACTCACCAAGCTAATATTGGTTTGGACTTTACTTTCTTCAACAACCGATTAGAAGGTAATATTGATGTATATCAAAAAAATACTAAAAAACTATTCTCTGGAATTAATTTATCAGCTGTAACAGGACAATATGGAATTTCCGGAAATAACGGAGAATTAGAAAATAAAGGTATAGAAATTGCTTTGCGTTATAAATTAATCAAAAAAGCAGATTTTGACTTAACCGTTTGGGCAAATACACCTTACAACAAAAACACTCTTATTTCTTTCCCTGCCGAATCCATTATTCCCGGTAGCACTACACTTGCAGAGGGACATACTATCTACGAGTGGTACATGATTCCGCATGTAGGGGTTGACCCGGATACAGGAGAATGGTTGTACAAAGATATCGATGGAAACATTGTAGATTATACCGGAATCGACCCGGAAAGAGATGCTCGATTCACAGGAAAATCATTCTTACCTAAATGGAACGGAGGATTTGGTTTCAGTGCCAATTATAAAGGATGGTACTTGGATGCAAACTTCTCTTACCAAGCCGGATTCCACAAATTTGATAACCTATTGGCTTGGTTAGAAGACCATACTGCTGCTAATGATATGAATTTATCAGCAGATTTATTAAATGCATGGACACCGGAAAACCCTAATACCGACATGGCTTCTCTTAATGCAAACAATGTATTTGACTGGGATTCTGACCGTTTATTGTATGACGCTTCTTTCGTTCGATTCAGAAGTGCAACTTTGGGTTACAACATACCTCAAAGATGGTTAGATGGTACTGCATTAAAAGGTGTGAATATTTTTATACAAGGTGAAAACCTTTTGATTTGGACCAAATGGAAAGGATTTGATCCGGAAGGAGTAAAAACAACTTCTTTAGGACAATATCCTAACCCAAGATCATTCTCTTTTGGTGTAAATGTTGAATTTTAAAATGAATTATTATGAAAAAGATTAAATATTTAATCCTAACGGTAGGCTTAGCAATTGGATTTGTTGCTTGTGATGATGCCTACGAGATCGAGCCTTTAGGAATTCTTGATGAAGAGGCAACATTCTTTGAATTAGAAGATGCACAGCTTTATTTAAATGGAACTTACGATTTATTGACTAATGTCTCTCAAATTGCTTTTACTGCAATTTTCACCGATGAAGTTGCTCCTTCCGCTGACTGGAACGGAAGTAACAGAGAAACCCATCAGATGCTTCTGAATTCCACTAATGGATATGCTGAGAATATTTGGTTGTACGGACACAATGCAATTAATCGTGTAAATCGTCTTTTACAAGGAGTTGGGCATTTAGAACCAGCTACAGAAGCTGAGGTAGCAGAATTAAATAATGTGATTGCACAAGCACGTTTCATCCGAGCATACAGCTACTTAATGTTAGCCAGTTATTTTTCACCGGATATGACCGATAATTCTGCTTTAGGAGGAATGTTATTTACTCATGTACCTGCCTCCACCGAAGTTCTTTCAAGGGGAACAAACGGAGCTATTTATGAATTAATGGAAAGTGATTTAGAATTTGCATTTACTCACTTGAATGATAGTAATACATACATCTTCCCTACCAAAGCGGCAGTTGAAGCTTTACAAGCAAGAATGTACGCATACAGAGGTATATATGACAAAGCAAAAACTCATGCTAATAATGTAATTACCAATTATGGTTTAAGTTTAACGATTGCACAACCGTTTGTTTTGAGTAATGCCGATTTCTACCACATGGCTAACTGTACGAATCCGTACCGTCAGATTTGGTCGGACATTCCTTCTAATTCTAGCATTCAACACGAGCAAATTTTCACTTTGAGAAGTTTACAAGGAGGAACTCCACGTTTTTCTCCGGCTAATATCTTTTACCAAAACACCACTCGTTGTTCCGGTAGTCCACTATGGACTATGAGCTATAGAGTACACGGTATGTTAGCTGAAAACACGGATGATGTAAGATTGTATGCTTATGTTGACCCAAGTTCTGATAACAATGCTTGTAACGAAGGCGAAATCATGATTGACAAATATCCCGGAGTTCCCGGTGCTTTATTGGCCAACAGTTTAAAATTAATCCGTCTTTCTGAAATGTACTTCATTATGGCTGAGGCTGCTGCTGCTACAAATGACTTAGGTGGTGTTGCTACTTATCTTCATGCAGTTCAACAAGCTCGTTCAATCAGTGGTTCTGCCGCTATGCCATCCTTTGCAAATGCAACCGATGCGTGGGCAGGTATCTTGAAAGAAAGAAGAATTGAATTATTTGTTGAAGGACATCGTTATATAGATTTAAGAAGATTAGGTGCAAAAGCCGGTGTTTCTATCGATCGTCATATTAATGACAATGAACATTCAACCGGAGAAACAACTTTACCAATTACAGATCATAGATTTACTATGCCAGTTCCACTTATTGAATTAAATGTAAATCCAAACATTATACAAAACCCTGGTTATCCTGGTTAATAAATTAATCATAACCTAATGAAATATAAAAAAATCGCTTCAGTATTGAGGCGATTTTTTTATTTTAACATCTTATACTCTCTTTTTTAACAGAATCTTCTTTATATTTGTTAGGATTTATAAATTTTGATTATTATGAAAAAAATTATTAACTGTGCCTTCTTACTATTCCTCGCAGGCACTTTATCCGCCCAAATTGGTGATGTAGTTTCTGTTAGTTCCACCTCTTTTTCAGTACAAAATAATAAAGACCTCTCACAAGCTGCTAAAGCGATGGGTTCTCCCTATATCACACAAGAGTTTTTACCCGCAGTTATAACCGGTTACGATAAGTCTATTAATTTAAGATACAATGCTTATACCGATGAAATGGAGTTCAAAATGAACCAAGTCGATTACAACCTAAGCAAAGAAGAATATCCGGAAGTCTTCATAGGACCGGAAAAAACCCGTTATATCTACACTTCCTATACCGATGGAAAAACAAAGGTTTCCGGTTTTTTACGAACAATTGCTGAACACGATAAAGTAGCTTTTTATATCAAAGAATCTATAACTTATACGCCCGCCGTCGCCTCAAGCAACGGATATGGCTCAGACAAACCGGCCATCTACAAAAGAGCAAAAGACCGCCTTTTTGTTAAAGTAAACGGTAACATCATAGAAATGCCTACAAATAAAAAGAAATTTGCAGCTTTATTTTCAGAAAATGAAAAACAAATCTCAAGTTATATTTCTTCAGAAAAAATAGCACTCACTAAAGAAACCGATTTACTTAAATTGGGGCGCTTTATTCAGAATTTATAGGCGAATCTAAAATATATTTTTAATTACCTTTGTCGCATCATCTCTTTGTATGCGACATTTTTTTTGGTTATTTTTTCTATTATTCGGATTTCAACTTAGTAAAGCACAAATTATAACGCCTTACGAAGATCCCAAAGCCATTCAGGATTCTTTAGTAGAGCTCAGCAAAAGAGAAGTTGCATCCGACAGCCTTAGCGTTCACCGTCCTGTTATTGCTGATTATAAATTCTGGAAAGAAAATGACCTCTACCCTACGCCCATCGACACAAGCTTAGTCATCCAAAACCTATATACACATAATTTTACTCAAAAAGACCTTTTTGGTAAACTTTACTTTCCCAACTTTGGTCAAACCTTTAATCCTTTAGAATACTCAAGTAAAAAATTCCGAATGGAATTACTTCCACAAGGGAAATCTGTCAATTATATTTATCCCGATGAGGTAAATTATTACGACGTCAAAACCCCAATGACTGAATTTATCTATGAAAACGGAATGCGTGAAGGGCAATATCTTTCTACTACTTTTGCACATAATTTAACTCCTCAATTTAATTATTCTGTTCGTTATCGAGGGCTTCGCTCAGTTGGACGTTATCAAAATAATTTAGCAGCAAACAATGCTTTAATCGCTACACTACATTTTAAATCCAAAAATAAACGTTTGAAATTCTGGTCGCATTTTGCTTCTCAAAAAATAAACAATCAAGAAAACGGAGGAATTAAAGATTTGAATGAATTTGTTTACGATGACAGCTTGCGTACTACCAACCGGCAAAATATAGAGGTTAATTTAAAATCGGCTTATACTGAATTTGATTCTCGCCGGTTTCATTTAGGTACTTCCTATCAAATTTTAGGAAAATCTGATTCCTTACAAAACAGCACTCCTCTTCTCTTGAAAAATATTTTTACCTATGAAAAACAAAAATATTTTTACCACGAAACCAATCCGGAAGATTATTATGAAAGTGCGGTCATTCCCAATTTACAAAGACGAAATTTAAAAAACTTTGAAACTCTTCAAAACACTTCTACCATCGAATTCAAATGGAGTGAGAAACTCTTAATTGAAGCCGGAATACGATATGAAAAACTCAAAACTTATTACGGAAATGAACAAGTTTTTGGTTTAATTGCCATTCCCGGTCATTTGGAAGATAATTTATTGGGTGCTATCGGGCGTTTTTATTTCGATTGGAATGAGCGTTTGAAACTAAATGCTTATTCGGAATTCAAATCCGGAACAATTTTTAAAAATCAATACCACCTTCAAGCTGAAATTGATATTCAACCTTTACAAGGCTATCATTTAATTGCTGGAGCTTTATTAGAATCTGCTTTTCCTTCCTTAAATTTATTTTACAACCAAAGTTTTTACAAAGATTTTAATTACTACAATTCTAATTTTCACAACACCAATACCCGAAAATTATATGGTAAATTAGATTTAAATCGCATAAAAACCCGATTTGAGGCTACACTTCACAATATTGACAATTATGTTTATATAAATTCCGATTTCCGTCCGAAGCAGCTTTCAACCGGAATTTCCATTCTTCAATTCAAAGCCGACAATCTATTTTCGTATCGGAATTTTTATTTACACACCACTGCAGAATACCAAAAAGTTACACAAAACTCTGATTTTCTTCCTCTTCCGGAAATCATCGCCCGTGCTACTTTGTATTGGCAAGGAGGAGTTTTTGCTAATAAAGCAGAACTTCAAACCGGAATTACAGCAAATTATTTTACACCGTTCAAATCTCGGGAATTTTTTCCGGTTTTAAATGAATTTATGCTTCCCAGAGAAAATGCCGAATTCGGTATTCAGGAAATTGGTGGTTTTCCTTTAATTGATTTGTTTATCAATTTAAAAGTAAACCGAATGCAAATTTTTCTAAGAGGCGACCACCTTAATGCACTTTGGGGAAAAAACAATTATTACAGCGCACCTATTACTCCTTATCTTGATTTTAAA
>JAQVDG010000173.1 GCA_028698395.1 Weeksellaceae bacterium | reverse complement strand
TTTCATCGGCCAATAAATAAGATACATAATTCAAGGATCCGTCTTCAGTTAATAGCTCCAAAGATTCTTTAAATCGCTCGCTTAGAGTCAAGCCCTTTTCATTGTAATAAATTTTCAATTGCTCAAAACTCAGGTTTTGGCGGACTGATTTTATTCTATGTAACGAATTTCGGGTTCGGGAAGCAAACAATTTTTCTATCATCGTTTGGGGCATAGGTTCGGCGGCTGTGCCGATACGAATAAAACAACCCCTTTCGGTCATTCCAAATTTCTTTTTGAAATACGGCTTTTCTGAACCGCCAGCAACAATAATTTTAATCAGGTTTTTCCCGTCTTTGGTTTCTGCCACCACATCAAACAAACCCATAGCTGACGGAGAAATATTGTGTTTGATACGGTCTTTGAGTTTTAGCATATCGCCATCCACATCGGCTACGCCAAACGTATTCCCTTTTTTATCAATGCCAATATAAATAATGCCGCCCTCGTGGTAATTCAAAAAGGCAATTACTTCTTTCTCAATATCCACATCATTATTGAGCTCTTGTTTGTATTCTATACGATTGGTTTCGGACATATAGCCATTTTTTATTTGGATGAAATATTATCAGTTTATATTTATTCTTTGGATACCAATGTCCAAAATTCTTTGTCTCGTTTTTCTGCAGTAAAATTAATAAATGCAAATCTAAGTGCAAAATACAATGATAAAACAAACATACAGACAGTTAATATGAAAATAACTTTTTCTAGCATACCATCGTACCATAATGAATACAAGTCCTTTAACATAAAATATTCAAAAACAAAAAATGCACTTGACAAAAACATAATCAAACAAAGTAACATGAACATTATTAAAACTCCTGAAATTTTTGAATAACTTACTTTGTGGGTTAACTCAGTGATAAAATTAAATGGCAAAAATGAGCTGTTAAATTCATTAAAATGAGTGCGTTGCAAATCATCCTGATTAAGTTCTGTTTTGTTCCTCATATTAAACAGCACTTTTACTTGGTGCGATAATGTTTGTCGTCTATTTTCTGCCACCAATAAAACAAGATATATAAAAGTAAATACAGGAGGTAGTAAAATCTTAATAATTTTTAAATCCGATATTTGAATAATTCCAAGATTAATAGATTCTAGTTGACTTTCTTTAGTTAAATAGTAGGCAAATATAATCATTAGTAGATACACATAATACCTTGAAACCAAAGAACTGACGTCTTTGATATTATCAATAAGCCGTTGAATGTAAGCATCTACCTTCTCTGGTTCATTTTCGTTGAAAAATTTAATTAATACTTCGGTATCCATATTGCCTTTTTTAATTATTCTTCGGTGAATTTCATTTAATCAAATTTTAGGCTCAAATCCTTTTTCTTTAAACCAATTTTCACTAATCTTATTATTGTCACTTTTTGGTTTTGGGTCTGCTTCATTCACTTTGAATGTTGTCGGCAAGTTAACTGCGTGACCAAAAATTAAAGCATGTTGTGTCGGAATTGAAGGCATTCTCCGCAAAATGGTTTCTGAAATATGTGGTGTTATTTGTCTAATGTGCGATAAATCTTCTGGGTTTTGAATTCTATGAACAATAAAATTACTGCATTGTGACAAAACAGTTTTTGAAAGTTCACTTGGTCGTTGTGACGAAACAAGCAAAAACATACCGTATTTTCTTCCTTCCTTAGCGATTCGTTCAAATATTTTATTAGCATCACCAAATACCTTTCCAGATTCCAATGAGATATAACGATGAGCTTCTTCCAAAACGAGGTTTACAGGAAACAAGTTTCTGTCCGCAGAGTTGCGTAACCTTTCAAATATCATTCGAGACAAAACACAAGAAATTATTTCAACTGTTTCATCATTGGCAGAGTTTAAGTCAATTACTATAACTTGATTTTTCTTTGAATTGCTATCTATACCAAGGAAATCATTCAAGTAATCATTTGGCTTAATGTCGTTTGTATTTTTAGTAAGAAATGTAAAGTCTTCACGTTCTTTTAGACTTTTATATCTAGTAATCATTGAAGAACAATAGTCACGTATTTGTTTATTTCCGTGATATTCTTCATACAACAAAGCACTTTCAATAGCTAATCCAAGGTCGGCAAAATCAAACTTTTCAGAGTTGTATTTAGGGTCAATCGATAAATCTTCAATTATAAATCGTCTAACTGATTGTTTAAATTGCTCCTCTTTTACACCTGCACTTGGGTCACCTGGTCTATCGGAAAAGCTACCATACTGAGCATTGTATGTAGAAAAATCTACTTTCCTGTCTTCTGGAAACTTTGCATTTTGGATAAGTGAAACAATTTTTTGTCGCTTAGCAACTGGGCTTTCCCAATGGTCAAAAACATACATTATGCTACAAGCATAAATATGATACCTTGTTTCTTCATTTAAATTTTGAGTAAAGCCAAGGGCATTTCGTAAAAGCGGTAATTGTGATTTTTCACTTGCTTTAAGTAATAAAGCCCATTCATCTACATTCAAAAACCAATGAGGAAGTATGAATTTTTCAGTTCCTGAACTTGAATCAATGGAGAAATTCTTTACTTCAATATTTGCATTTTTATTCGTTAACTTTTCAAATGCTTGTTTATATTCACCATTAACATCAAAGAAAATAAAGGTGCTTCCTGTAGCACTATTCTCTTCAAGTTTATAAAGTGTTTGTAGCATTGAAGCAATTGTGCAAGATTTACCACTACCTGTATTTCCTAATATTGCAGAATGACTTCCAAAGAACTTATCAATATCAATTTTTACATCATAATCAGGGAAAATTGTTGATTTACCAATGGGCAAAGAAGTATATCTGAATTTACAATCACATTTGCCTTTTTTACAGTCTTCCGAATCTTTACAGATTTGAACTTTTATGTTTTCAGTTTTGAAAATGGTATCAAGCTCCTTTTCTTTAATGTAGAGGACATCAGAATATAGAGTTGGATAAACACTTACCCCAAATTCAAAATTTAATGAACCATCTTTTGCATTTTTGATAGTTCCAATCGGTAACACTTCTAAAAATTTGCCTGCTTGAATTTTGCTAAGGATTTGGTCAGTTGGATTTGAGAATGGAACATTTAAATCTTTTTCACGAACACCCGAAACTTCCGCAACTAAATAATAATTCTGATAAGGAACAATAACGTAACTGTTCAATTGAGCGAAATAATGAATGTCGTCAAATCCGCTAACATTGAAGTTATCTAAACCGCTTAAAAGTTCAACAGAAAAGCGGTCAGAATTAATTGCCACTACTTTACCAATAACTCTTTGTTTATCTTCTTTTGTCATTTTAAGAGATTCTTTAAGTTATTGATTGTTGCTTCCATTTTGTGGTCTAAATCATCAGCAGTCAAGTCAGGCAATATTTGCTCAACAAAATTTTTAAAGAAGTATAACGGTGTATAATCCGTTTTGTCAGCAGGCCATTTTTCACCGATTATCCAAATTCTAGTGTCGTTCAATTCAAGTAGTTTACCAATTGCATTCTTTTCTGTTGGTTCTCCAATTACTATTAAACGAAAGGAGGGAATTGTAAATGCTTGGAAAATCAAATTATTGATATGCTCATCGCTAAAACTATAACCAATGGTAACAAGGATGTTGTTGTTTTGCATCAGTTTTTTCTGAAACTCCCTAAACAAGTCGGAGTAAGGACTGCCTAAACTAGCATTGTATTTTAAAGGTGTGGGATGAATCATTATCGTTTCCTTTTCCCTTAATTCTTCTAATGTTGGTTCTTGAATTTCTTTTACCTTGAAAAGTTTGTTTTCTCCATCTGCTTCAATCCAATTAACTGAACCGTGAATTTTATACAAGTAGAAGAAGTTATCAATTACACTCCACTTTGACTGTGATAAATCCATTTTTTCAGCTAAAGCGTAATTGAAAATTGCAGGATTAAAAAACTTGCTAATGCCACCTGTAAAGCCATTTACATAATGAATACCAAGCAAATCCATTGCTCTTTCAGAATACAAGTCGTAATTGGTCGTAAAAATGTTTAAACGTGGTAAAGTTGGATTCCTTGAAAGGAGCTTTCTATAAAACTGTTTGTAAGTTTCAATTAAAGGTTTGTCAATGCTTGCCTTTCCTTCTTCTGACTTTGCATTCTCAGCGTTCAAGCATTTTTCTAATAAAAAGTTACGTGCTTGTTTTATTATAAATTCTACTTTGTTTTCATTGGTTAATTCGGCAAATGGCTTTTCTTCTCTTACATCTTCTCTGGTCTTTGAATGATAAAATGACAAGCTGTGCAGAGTTGATAAAAATGTTTCAAGGTTGGTAGAAAAATTATCGTGTTCAACGTCTATTGATAATTCTGTTTTAAGCCATTCTTTGGGTTCTTCAAATTTTACAAGCGAATAAAATTCTTTTGCAAGTGGAGTCATAACAGGGATTCCAACTTCCTTAAAGCCTTCTTTTTCTATTTTATAAGATGAACAACCGCTACCAAGAAGAAACGACAAGTTTTTATTATCGAGAACCTTTAGAAAAGATTCTTGCAGCTTCTTAGTCTTTGCTTTTAAATCAGCAATTTCTTGACTTTCACTACTTGCATCATCGGGTCTTCCTTTAATATTGGCAAGTGTATTTTCGTTTCCTTTGTAAAAGTATATTTCCATTTTCTTAGTAATTTATAGTCGCCAACCTCGAAAGCAACAACTCTTTCAGTTCTGTTAGCTTTTGATTTTCTTGTCTCTTTAAAAATACATTTTCAACTATCTTAGAGATGTTATTTTGAACACTGTAAAGAAATTCGATTGAAGGTGCTTCAAAAATATAATCTTCAATGGCATCCTTTGTTATCATTCCAACTGTTGTCCCTTTTGTATGTAGCTTGATATGTTCCTGATAGTTTGAAGATTTCAAGATTTGATACAATATTTCGTTATTCAATTTTGACTTATTTACTACTCTATATAAGTTTGATGCTATCACCATCTTCACTTTACTCAAATTTGGCGGTATCATAGCAGGACAGCCAAGTATTGGCATATTTTCTGACTGTTGTCGGGTGGCAATAATAATATCCATTGGCTTTACGATATGTTGTTCCGGGATATTATCTGAATATAGTCTCATACCTTCTTCAACATATCTATCGGTAAAAGAAACACAACCCATTCCGAGTAAATAAGTATTCCCGTTTCCCAAATCCTCACTGTTGTATGAAAATCCACCTTTAATTTCCATTAAATCCCCAAGCCTATGACTTCCCTTATCTTCTTCACTAATTAAATACGAATTGAAAATAGCCTGTGCGGTTTCTTCCAGTTTTTGTATCAGTTGGTTGTTAAGGGTTATGCGGTTTTGGATGGTGTTGTATTCTTTTACGATTTCTCGTTGTTTGATAATTGATGGAACGGGAATTAATGT